>CAYUTF010000039.1:0-27794 GCA_964447495.1 uncultured archaeon | reverse complement strand
GATCAAAATGTTCAATAATTATCTTAGAATTATTATCATGATTAATCTTTAAAGGGATTTTTATTACATATTTTTGCTCTTTTAAATAGATATTTTCAAATAATTGATGCTTCGATTTATCATAATCTAAAAATTGATTCAAG
This sequence comes from uncultured archaeon, assembly GCA_964447495.1. Lineage (GTDB taxonomy): Archaea > Asgardarchaeota > Lokiarchaeia > Sigyniarchaeales > SOKP01 > SOKP01. The sequence continues at coordinate 27,651 of CAYUTF010000039.1, read as the reverse complement.
GCAAATTTATTTTTTATAAAAATTGTAATTATTATTCCCTTCTCTTAATTAGAGTATAGAATTTTACTAGCTTAGAAAAAATAGACTATTTAAACCAATACCTTAATAGTTATTAACTACTTTTGATGAAAAATTAATCAAATAAGGTATTTCCTTTATTAATATTTGTATACTCTCTTTAAATTACACAATAATATTAAAAAATATTATCCACAAAAATAAATATGAATTTAAGTTAATTCATTCATAATCTATTGGATGTAAAATTAATTTAAATATTAATTTCTTCAAAATGTTATTCTAAAAGTTGATTGTTAATGAATTTAAAAAAGCTCTTTAAACCAGAATCGATGGCTGTAGTTGGAATCAGCAAAAAGAATCCATTAAGTCCTGGAAGAATTATTTTCTTAAAAAATGAGTTTGAAATGACGGTAAAGGTTTATGGAATCCATCCCGAAGGAGGAAATCTTGAAGGAGTAACATTATATAAGAGACTGGATGACTTACCCGAAATACCCGATCTTTTAGTTATTGCAATTCCTGCGGATGTTACCATAAAATATGTGCAAGATTGTGCTGACTTAGGAATACCAGCTTGTATCATAATTGGAGGGGGATTCTCAGAAATAGGAAATGAAGGAATAATTCGTCAAGGAAAGTTAGAAAAAATCGCATTTGATAGTGATATTGCTATATTAGGTCCAAATTGCATAGGGGTTTATTCTCCTCCTTTATTAGATACCATTTTTATGCCTACAGAACGAATAACGCGACCACCAAAAGGATCTGTTGCATTAATCAGCCAATCTGGAGGTGTTTTAGTGGATCAATTCTTTCACAAGTTTAGTGAAATTAATATTGGAGTGTCCACAGCGGTATCTATTGGTAATCGAGCTGTTGTTGATGAAACAATGTTGTTAGAATATTTTAGTAAAGAAGATAAAGAAACATCGAATATTGCATTTTATTTGGAAGGGTTTAAGTTAAATAGAGCTCGAAATTTTCTTGAATTAGCAAAACAATCGGAAGATATGATAATTACTTTTTTCGGCGGTTTAACGGAGAAAGGAAAGAGAGCAACAAAATCTCATACAGCGAGCTTATCTGGAGATAGTAAGATTCTTTCAGCAGCTCTAAAACAGAATTTAATCATACAACCTAATTCAGAAATTGAGATGCTTACATTTTTAAAATTATATAATATTCTCTCTCGGAAGAAAAAACCCTTTGAAGAAAATATGATGATATATGGTAATGTAGCTATATTGTCCCTCTCAGGGGGGCATGGAGTCATTTGTGTAGACATACTTAAAAAATACGGTCTTTCCGCTGTAGAATTTACTGAAAAGGAAAGAGATGAGATGAAAGAATCAGTAAATCCCGTTGTTCGCTATATAGGTTCATTTAATAATCCAATTGACCTTACTGGTTCAGCCCAAGATGAAGATGTTGAAAATATTACTCAATATCTTTCCAATATAGATCGTATTGAATGTATTATTTTACTCATTCTACCATATGCTCCATCAATTTCATTCCAAATCGGGAGGAGAATAGCTAATATCATCGCTCAAAAAAAGAAACCATTAATATGTTTTATTCCTTATATTCAAAAATATGGATTGATAATTGAAGCTTTAGAACTTTCAAACATTCCCGTTTTTCATAGTATTGAGGAGGCAGTTCAAGCTGTGTCAGCTCTAAAATTAAGAACAAAGATTCATAATATAAAAAAAGAATTAAAACTAGGTTACTAAGATATAATTTTTAATTTTCTTGGATCAATTTAAATAATTATCATTAAAATCCTAGACCATACTTTTTAATAAAATAGTTTACGAATTTTAAATAAAATTCAAAATGGTGATATAATATTTATAAAACAATATTAATTGGTATTGATGGTTCAGAACACTCTTACAATGCCCTTTTAAAAGGAATTGAAATTCAAAAATGTCAAAAAAGCAAGGTAATTGTTTTTCATTCAGTAGAACATTATACAGGAACAGCTGGGATGTTAATACATCCCGCATATGATCTTTCTTATATCTATACCCTTAAAGATCCAGATGTTCAGAGGGCAAATGAAATGCATGAAAAAAATGCTCAAGCCATATTAGATAAAGCTAAGGAAGTTTTTATGGAGGCGGGAGTATCAATTGAAACTAGATTAATTTATGAGCATGATCCTTTTTCTTATATCCGTAAAATGGTTAAGGAAAAAAAGGTCGATCTAGTTATATTAGGAAGTAAAGGGTCTCATTCTATGTTTGAGGAAATATTATTGGGATCCATCGCAGATAAAGTTGTAAGGCATATACCTTGTGACATTTTAATTATAAGATGAATTAACACTGATATTCATTTTATATCTCTTTTTTTTCATATATTAGTACTAAATTTTATACCTTTGGTTTATACCAATACTTATTTTATAAATTCGATAAAATTTAATTTAAAAAATAATACAAAGCAATGTTAATATTAAATATTTCAAATTAAAAAAAAAATTATTATTTTTTATCTTTTCTTCTTAAAAATTTGATCACCGCAACTTTTATAAAGTTCGTGAGGAAAAACATACCAAGAGCGAATAGCCAAATAAAGCCTGCTAAGCCCCAACCTATTGCCGGCATGAAGATTCCTGTAGCAGCGAAAATAGTTGCTATTAGTTGAGTTGTCTCACATGTAATAAAGAGGATTTTAGAAGGGAGGGGGCGTTTCCAGAAGTTATCCTCCTCTGTACGAGTAAGATATATTGTCATGTGTCCTGCGACGGCTAATTTTAAGAAAATAAATGTTTGTAACACTGCTAAACTCAGTTGAAATACAAATTTTCCAATTAAAAAGATTGTAAAACTAAAAATAACTCCTGTAATACCTAAAACAGTAGATAAAATGAGAACTCTTTGCATTCTCCACCTAACTGGATAGGGGTCTATTCTTGTTTTATCAAAAGCAATAGTCATTATTGGTAAATCGTTTAAAAGTGCTAAAATTACGATCATTATAGCCGTAATAGGATAAATGGCAAAAATTGTAATTGAAAGCACTAAAAAGAAAAGAATTCGAACAGTTTCTGCAATTCTATACACAGCATAGCTTTTCATTCTCTCAAAGATTTTTCGGCTTTCTGTAGTGGCTTTAATAATTACTGATATTCCAGTATCCGTTAAAACAATATCTGCTGCAGATTTTGCCGCATCCGTTGCATTGGAAACTGCAAATCCAATATCGGCTTTCTTTAAAGCGGGTGCATCATTTACACCATCACCAGTCATACCAACAACATGATCCTTTTTTTGTAGAAGTTCTACAATATGATATTTATGTTCTGGATAAACTTCAGCGAAACCGTCTGCGCTCTCAACTAGACTTATTGTATTTTCATCTTCTTTTCCTATAATTTCTGAAGATACAACGATATTAGTGCCAATTCCAAGATTTCCTGCTATTTGTTTTGCAATTTCTATATGATCTCCTGTTACCATTTTTACATTTATTCCCAAAGATTTTGCTGTTTTTATTGTCTCAAATGAATCTTCTCTTGGGGGATCATGTAATGCAACGATTCCTATATACTCCCATGGTTCTTGATTGTCAGACTTAGCTACTCCAAGCGCTCTAAATCCTAAAGATGCAAATTCTTTCCCTTGATCATTGACTTTATCTTCTAAAACTTGATCTTTCTTAACTAAACCTAAAATAACTTGAAGAGCTCCTTTAGAAACTTGAATATCTTTATCGTTATTATCTTTTAACTTTGCTTCTGTCCTTTTTTTTACGGGGTCAAAAGGTTTGAAAGATATAGGATTATATTTTGAAAATAATGAATTGATTTCTGAATCTTCTTTTATTTTAGCAAAGAAAGCGTCATCTATAGGGTCCTTACTCTCCTCTTTTGATGCCAAACCTCCATAGAGAATTATATCGTTCTCCGAATAATTACCAAATGGTATAACTTTAGCAATAGAAATTTCATTTTTCGTTAAAGTACCCGTTTTATCACAGCAGAGAACGTCTACACTAGCAGCTTCTTCAATTGAAAGTAATTTTCTCACAATTGCTTTCTTTTTGGCTAATTCCATTGCACCTACTGCCATTGACACCATCATAACTGCGGGTAATGCCACTGGGATCGCGGCTATCATTAAAACTAGAGTAAATTGGAGTAAACCGTAAATACTCTCTTTTTCCTTTATTACCAGAGAGCCTGGTAATAAGTCTCTTATGAATCCAACAATAAATACTATTGCGACAAGTACCACCGCTATAATGATAAGATAATTACCAATTTTAACAATTGCTTTTTGAAAATGACTTTTTGTTTTTGCTTGTTCAACTAATTGCGTTGTTTTTCCGAAAAATGTATTTAATGCAGTTCCTACTACAACTCCATCCATTTCGCCCTGACGAATTATTGCCCCTTCATAGCCCATATCGGAAATCTTTTTATCAACTGGTAAGGATTCACCAGTTAAAACCGATTCATCAACAGTGAGATAGTCTCCATTAATAAGTTTTATGTCTGCAGGGATAATATCTCCTAATCTAAGATGTACGATATCTCCCGGAACTAATTCTCTAGATTCAATTTCAAGCCATTTTCCCTCTCGATGAACTTCAGCTTTCAAAGCTAACTTTTCTTTTAACAATGCAATTGCGTTATCTGCTTTATTTTCTTCCCAAAATCGAACAATACTATTTATTAATAGCATTGCAACTATGATAGCGAAATCGTCCCAGCGTGGAGGTTGTATAATTATAGATAATATCGCAGCAATTTCAATCATCCAAGGAATAGGTCCCCAAAAATTTTTGAGCAGTTTTAGAATTGGACTAACCTTTTTTTCCGGAATTTCATTATAGCCATATTTCTCTAATCTCTCTTTGGCTTGGTTCTCACTCAAACCTTTGTCGTTGGTTGAAAGTTGTGAATATATATCATTTATAGTCATCGTTTTTGCTTGTTCTGAAGTTAAAATATTACTAGACATGGTTTTTCTCATTTTAGATTTTAAATCATTATAAATTTATTTTAAAATTGAACAGGAATTTAAATAATACAAATTATGGTCAGAAGGTTAGCTTTTTAAATATTTTATATAAAATTTATAAATTAAAATAAAAAAAAGGGATTTTAATTTTAATAATTCGTAAGGAAAGATAGATCCTCCTTTAATTTAGGCAAGATTTTATACTCTTTTAAATTATCTTTATTTTTTTAGCAAGAATGTATTTTTAATTAGATTACCTTACTTTTCCATATTGGTTGTTTTACTAATTGATAAGACTTCAAAGCATATTCTTCCATCATACGATTCGTATTGAAGTAAGTCCCTAATTTTATTGCATATTTCATTCTTTCTCGCCATTCATCTTGTTTTTTGTAAAATAATGGAATAATTTCTTTGTCCAGTTTATTATATAAATCATCAGCATCAAAAGAGTCATCTAATTTTTCGGCTTTTGGGTCAGTTGGTTCAGGACCTATCGCCCATCCTGCCTTTTTATCGGACATATAATAACCTTCAATCCACCATCCATCTAATGTGGATAAATTAAGAACTCCATTAATAGCAGCTTTCATTCCACTTGTCCCACTTGCTTCTAAATATCTTCTAGGATTGTTAAGCCACAAATCTACTCCACTAACCAACAATTTTGCTAAATTAATTTCATAATTTTCTAAAAATACAAGTCCTATATCATAAGAATTCCATAAATAAGTACTATACTCACTAATCTTTTTTATGTAAGATTTAGAGAGTATATCTGCAGGGTGAGCTTTTCCTGTATAGATAATTTGTGCTTTTTTCTTAATTGTCTTAGCTAATCGTTCTATATCAGTGAAAATCAAAAGCGGTCGCTTATATTCAGCTATTCTGCGACCGAATCCAATAGTCAACAAATTTTCCTCAAACAAAATCCATGAATGCGATTTTTCATATTCAATTAATCTGCTCTTAGCTTTATTATGTGCTCTCCATAATTCATAGCTATCTAAATTTAAAGCATTATCGAAAAGGTGAAAATTATGGTGCCAGACTCTTGAAAATTCTTCATTTAAAAAATCCCTCATATAGGGTGATAGCCAATATCCAGGATGAATTCCGTTTGTTATTTGTTTAATATTATAATTTGGGAACATTCTATTAGAGATTTCAGCATGTTTTTTTGAAACCCCATTCACAAATCCACTTGCATTTAAAGCAAGAATTGTCATATTGAGCCTATCTTTTCCAGCAAAATCATGAATCTTCTCTGGGAGGCGTTTTCTAAAAACATCATCCACTAAATTATAATCAAATTCTTCAAGACCTGCTCTGACAGGAGTATGTGTCGTAAATACGCAATGTTTCTTAACCTCCTCTAAATTTTTATATTTTTCTAAGAGTTCAAAAATAAGAAATGCCGCATGCCCTTCATTAAGATGATAAGTCTTTATATTATCAAAACCTAATTTTTTTAACATTCTACAACCACAAATACCAAGAACCATTTCTTGGACAATTCGATCAAATGGTTTGGCATCATATAAGACATGAGTTAACTTTCTTTGCCATGGTTCATTCTCAGCAAGATCAGTGTCTAATAAGATTACCGGGATGATATGTCCATTTCTCCCTACTAATTCATACTTCCAAGCTTCCACTTTAAGTAATTTATCTTGTAACTCAAGGATTACTACTTGATCGAGTTTTTCAAAATCATCACTAAAAGTCCATTCCATTTCTTTTTCGATTTGGCTTCCATCAGGACCAATTTGTTGATAGAAATAACCGGCATCATAAGTTAAGGTAACAGCAACCATGGGTAATCCCATATCGGCTGCAGAGCGGAGTGCATCTCCCGCTAAAATACCTAATCCTCCCGAATAAATTGGAAGACTGCTTTCTAACGCAATTTCCATAGAAAAATATGCAATTTCTTGATTCTTCTCTTCAATAGTAATCTTAAACTAACACCTTCCTAATATTTCTTTAATAATGAAAATTAATATCAATTCTAAGTAAATAAGTATATCCCTTAAAAAACATTAATGCTAAAAGAGGGTATTCAAGAAGCAATTTATAGAACTTTACTTATATAATTTTGAATCTGATATGTATAGAACTAAAATTTTTCTTTTTTCTTTCTTAAATATTTAGCGTTTAAATAAAAGTCTAATTTTCAAGTTATAAATATCTTATAAAATTTTATCCATATCTTTAAAAAGGGAAATTTCTGACTTTAAATATAAAATTATTTATTATTTGAAGAAAATGTTTCAGGATTTTGATTTTAATAAAGTTAGTACTTTTGTTGCTTCCGTCTATTGGATATTCTTTTTGTTAGTTATTGTCCTTTCTATCGTTGGATTGGCTTATATCTTTTGGATAATGAAGAAATTAAGAAGATTAGATGACGGTACTGAAGATATGAAGAAAGTCCATGATTTAATAAAATTGGGTTCTAATACATATTTAAAAAGACAATTTAAAACAATTTCAATTGTATTAGCCATTATTTTTGTTATTCTTATATTTGTTAATCTAATCTTGGCGATTTCCTTTCTAATCGGAGCCATTACATCATTAATCGCGAGTTATATTAGTATGGTTGCATCCACTTTAACAAATGTAAAGGTAACCCAAGCTTGTAAAACTGATTTGAATAGTGCCTTAAAGATAGGATTTAATGCCGGAATGGTTATAGGGGTTTCTGTGATTTCAATTTCCTTATTAGGAATTAGTATTTTATATATCATATTTAATTTCAACACTCAAAATATTGTTGGATTTGCTTTCGGAGCCTCATTCTCTGCGTTATTCGCTCAATTGGGGGGAGGAATATTTACAAAAGGAGCAGATATAGGAGCGGACTTAGTCGGAAAATTAGAACATGGCTTACCTGAGGATGATATACGGAATCCTGCAGCTATAGCAGATAATGTGGGGGATAATGTCGGAGACTGCGCTGGTAGAGGGGCAGATCTCTATGAATCTTCATCAGCAAATAATATTGCGGCAATGATAATAGGAGTTACATTAAGTGTTGCTACACAAAATCCCTTATTCATTATTTTTTCCTTAATTTCAAGAGCTATAGGTAATATCGCAGGCATTTTTGGAGGACATTTTGTTAATATTAAAAAAAAGGATAAATCTCCTATCGCTGCTTTCGAAAGAAGTCTTATCTATACAGCGATTTTTAATGTTATTTCTTTTCTAATATTAACAATTATTAGCTTTCAAACAGGTTGGTTATTCTTATTCATCTGTTCTATTTTAGGAATAGGATTAGGACTATCAACTTATTTTATCGTCGATTATTACACATCCTCAAGATATAAACCTGTAAAACGTATCATAAAAAGTTCAGAAACTGGTGCGGCTACCAATGTGATAAGTGGTTTTTCTTTAGGTTTAGAATCACCAATTATTCCAGTAATCTCATTTGTTGCAGGAATCATTATTAGTTTTTTTCTTGGTGAGCTTTTTGCCAATACATGGAATCTGAGCAATCCACCCAGTTTGTTTATTGAACCGTATTTAGGCGGTGTATTTGGAATAACTGTCACAACAATGGGCTTATTGTCGATCACAACCATTATTTTAGCTTTCGATGGATTTGGACCAGTATCGGATAATGCAGCAGGAATTGCAGAGATGTCACATCAAGGAGAACAAGTACGAAATAATTTAGATAAGCTTGATGCAGTTGGGAATACAACTAAAGCATTAGCAAAGGGTTTTGGTATCACATGTGCTGCCTTATCCGCTATTATACTATTTGAAGCCTATTTAGAAGAAGTTAAGACGCTCGATGTTAATATCTATCTTCCTATTGTTTTATGCGCATTATTAATAGGATCGGTAATTCCTTACTTATTTTCAGCATTAGCAATTAGATCCGCAGGGGTGGCTGCACATGGTATGATTAAAGAGATACAACGACAATTTAAAGAAGATCCTGGAATATTAGAAGGAAAGACCTTACCTGATTATGCAAAATGTATTGATATAGGAACAAAAGTTGCCTTAAAGCAAATGATAATACCTGCATTACTCCCTACATTAACTCCGATAATATTAGGATTTTTATTTGGACCCGTAGCATTAGCCGCTTTTTTAATCTCTGGGACCATCTCAGGAATTATTCTTGGATTTGTGTTAAATACGGGAGGTGGAGCCCTCGATAACGCTAAAAAAGCTATTGAAGGAGGTCTTATGGGAGGAAAAGGTTCAGTTGCACACTCGGCCTCAATTGTTGGGGATACTTTTGGTGATCCATTAAAAGACACAGCAGGTCCATCTCTTCATATATTAGTTAAAGTAATAAATACCGTATCAATTGCTTTTGCTCCAATCTTCCTAAATTTTGGAGGATTAATAATTTTGTAAACAATAAAGTTCTAAAAATTTAAATAAATAAAGAAATTAAATGGATTATATGAATGTTCAAATAAGTGAAATCCTTGTTGAACATTCAAAAGATATCTATTCTATTATTATGTATATAATTACTCGCGTTTTGGATTATAAATAAAAAGTTATTATTTATTAATATAGAGAAATTATTAAAAAGTTTGAAAATAAGATTATATTCCAATAATAAAATTAAGATTTAAATCTAAAATTATGAAGTGGTTTCTTAAAGAAAAACATCATTATTTTCTTTTGTTGGCAGTTGTTTTCTATATAACTGTTCTTGTTTTACTTTATTCAACTAGATTTGAATCATATATTTATTATCAGAGAATTAGTTTCGAATCGACGGATGCTCAAATTTATGCAAATTTATATTATCCTAGCAAACAAATAACCTTCCAAAATAAAGCGCCCTTAATTATTTATGCTCATGGTTTAGGAAGTCAAAAAGATCTTGATATAAGAATACCTAATGAATTTACCAAGAGAGGATTTTATGTTGCTTCAATAGATTATCGTGGTAATGGTGAAAGCACGGGTCATATTTTAGATATTAATTATCAATCATATAGAAATAGAACTATCGTGCCAGCTATAGCTCAAGATTGTTCAAAATTATTAGATACAATAGAAACTTTACCTGTATATGATAGAATAAATTCCTCTCAAATCGGACTAATAGGGCATTCTTTGGGGGGAATGGTTGTGTTAATGAATGGAGCATTAGATAATCGTTTCAAGGTAACAGTCACATGGGCAGGATTAGTAAATTTTTCTGCAAAAGAATTTTATATAAGTGAAACTGATCCTTTCATGAAATATATTCCTTCAAAAATAATTAATAGCTTAAATCCATCTAATCTTTTAGTTATACACTCTATTTATGATTCTACTGTTCCATATAAGGAAAATGCCTTAGTAGCTCAAAAACTTACGAATTGTCCAGTCATTAATATAACAGAAAATCTGTTAGGAGGGCCCCATCTCTTATTATCCAATACTGTTTTAATAAACTCAATTGAGTGGATAGAATCAAAATTTTTTAATTCAACTACACTTAATGGCTCTATTCAACTTACATACATGGCTTCTTTCGTTTTGTTATTCTTAGGATTAGTCGGATTGTTTCTTGTAACTCTAGGATTAATAAAAAATAGTTTAAAATATTTTTCGATCGATGCTACAAGGGATAAAGAAGATCTAAAATTTAATTTGCAAATTGGAGATAAAAAAAGAAAAATAATTCTAAAAGAATTAATAAAGATTTCTTTGTATTATGGTGGATTTATTAGCTTATGGTTAATATTTTATATTCTTATGGGTATAATTGGAATAATTATAGTACCACTTGTAATAATTTTCATATATTTTTGTGCTTTTTTGCTTAAAAATGTAATCATAGCTGAAGAAAGAAGTCAAAAAGTAATAACTTATATAAAATTGCACTTAAAAGATGAAATAAAGTCACAATTTCATAAAAATGTGATTTTGTTTTCTTTCTTTTCAGTTTTAATATTTTTAAGTCTGTATATCTCATTTTCACTTTTATACCCATTTGCCTTTTTTTCTCCAGTAAATTTAATTGATTTCATACTTACATATTCGATATATCCCTTTTATTTAGCAATAGAATTATTTTACAGAAAAATTATTTATCCACGCCTACATTTCATTAAATCCGATTCAAATAAAATGATGCTAACTTCGTCTATGGCGATTATTCATGTTGCAATTTTAATGAGCTTTTCTTTCCAATTGTTAATAATCAATTCTGTACTCGTTACTTACCTTATATTTCTAGCGGTTATCATCATGAATTCATTAATATATGAAAAAACAAGAAAATTTAGCTCTGTATTAATTAGTTCTTTTATTATTATTCAAGTATTTTTTGGTTCAGCAATTTCAAGTATTTTAGGCATTGGCTCAATTATTCACATATTTATATAAATTAGCAATAAAATATTTTTAGGAGATTGGAATGAAGGAAAATAATTTTCAAGAAAAGAATGATGATAGTGTATCGAAATTATATGATTATGTGAAAAAATTTAGTTTTCCTCGTCTGGCAGGCACAACGGGAGAAAAAAAGGCCGTTAAACTGACAATTCAATCATTTGAAGACCTTGGTTTTACTAAAGATCAAATTATAACCCAAACTTTCAATTTTTCGACATTTTATTCTGAAGAGCTTGTAAAAATAATTGGATTGATGAATTTATTCATAATACTCATTTTGCTATTAGTTAAATATCTTTACCCTTTTTTTGTAATTATAACTGTATGTATAATTGCAATAGTGTTTTTCTCAATGTTAAAAGTATTGAGACATCCTGAATATAGAGGTTTTTGGGAAAAACATTTTGGATCATTAATTTCAGCTACAAATATATTCGTTAAAATTCCTGCAAGAAATATTCCCGCTAATAATTCTGCAAACCTAATTATATCTGCACATTTAGACTCCAAATCACAAACTTTTAAGACGAAATGGCGTGTTATTTTTATTTCAATATGGGAGATTGGAATAACTCTTTTTCTAATATTGATTACTTCTTTTCTAATTGATTTATATCTCAATATTTTTAAATCTATATGGTTAGTTCTTGAAATTTCTACAATAATAACATCTATTTTAACCATTTTTTCAATTTTTATGGTATTTTTTATTAAAACAGGAAATAAATCTCTTGGTTCTTTAGATAATGCATCTGGAATGGCTTTGATTTTTGAATTGAGTTCAATTTTTAAAAATAACCCCCTTAATCATTATAACATCTGGTTTTGCCAATTTTCAGCAGAAGAAATAGGTACAATGGGCTCGAGAATTTTTGTTGATACCTATAAAGAAGAGTTTTTAAATAATAAACTATACCAGATTAATTTTGATATGGTTTCATGTAAAAGTAATGAGAATAGAGTCGAATACATTAAATCTTATGGGATTCTACCTAGAAAAAGGAGTTCCCCTCTACTTCTTTCTAAAATAAGTAAAATAGCTGAAGAAGAACATATTAAGATCAAGGGTCACACATTATTATCCGGAGCTCATACTGATTCAGTACCATTTCATTTGCTTAAATTAGAAACTATAGATTTTTCAACACTTGGCGCTACGAAATATTCTCATACTAAGCAAGATCAACCAAATAAAGTAAATTCGCATGAATTATTAGAAACTTTGATAATTGTAAAAAATTTAATCTTACGTCTTGATAAAAATTACAGTCTTTAAATAACAATAACCGATTTTTTTTACGTTATAAGAATTAGGCTGATATTAAAAATTTAAAAGAAATTTCGGTCAAAAATTAACTTATCACTATCCATAATTAAGAATTTTTTATAATTTGAAAGGCATACCCTTATTTAATGTATTTGATCTATGACTATTAAGAATCAGTACTTAGGTGTTTTATATTATGTATAAAAAAATTTTGGTTGGTATTGATAATTCACAAGATGCGATGGATGCATTAAAAAAAGCTTTAGAACTTGGTAAAAGAGATAATAGTGAAATAATTGTATTTCATTCAGTAATTCACCACTTATCTGAAGTTATGCCATCAGTTTCATTCTCTGGTCCTTCTAATGGTGCAGTATCTTATTTAATTCATGAAGATTATGTAAATGAAGGAAAAAAAGTGCTAAAAGAAGCTGAAGTGCTTTTTGCTAATGAAGGTCAAAAAGTTCAAACACGATTAATTTTTGATATACCCCCCGAGGATTATATTATTAAAATAGCCGAAGAGGAAAATTTTGATTTGGTAATGTTGGGTTGCAAAGGGAAACATTCAAAATTAAAAAGAACTATTTTAGGCACGATACCAGATAAAGTGATCAATAATGCACCTTGTGATGTATTAATCGTAAGATAATCATAGTGCATTTAGAATTTTCCTATATACAAAATATTTTTTCTTTTTTTGATTAGATTTTATCTTAATAATAAATAATAGTATTACTTCTGTTTCTTATAAAACATTTCCATAAAAGCGCCAATACGCGTCTTAACCTGTTCCACATTCTCACCGATTTTATTAAATGTAATAGCTGTTATGGGAATTTCTAGTTCTCTTCTTACCTTATCTCTAAGCATTCTGTAACAATTGGAAATTGAATGACAACCAAATAATTGAAAAAATACAATGCCATCAGCATTCAGTTCTTTTGCCATTCTCAAATATGAATCCGTTAATTTATCATTATCACAGCCTATACCCGTTTCTGTAGCATTTAGAAGAAAACGTGCATATTCTTCAATGGGATTATTTTTTGGGGAAATAGGTATTTCTTCCAGTAGTTTTAACAGTCCCCAATCAGCATAGAGCGCTCTGCCTCCTGATTCATAAATATAATCATGGCTCTTTGGTTCCCATCCTCCGAATATAGGAGTAACAAATATTCGGGGCATATTCGACACATCCATACCAATGCCTTTCCTAATCCTTTCTCGCATTTCACTTACGAGAGAATTCATATTATCTCTATATCGAACTGCGTTAGAATTATAATCTTGAAACGTAATATTTAATAGCGACATTATCTCACTAAAAGTAGCAGGATTACACGGGTAAAAATCAGAAGCGCTGATCTCATAAATGATTGTTTTATATGCTTTTTTTACTTGATTACTAATATTAAAGTGACTTCTAAGCATGTTATCTGATACTGTCTTTCCTGTTAATGCTTCAAAGTCGTTTAAAGCGTTAGATATATTATCCGTTAAAAGTTCTAAGGCATTTCCGATATTTCTGGGAGGAATATCTATCCAAATTTGGCGAGGATTATTATTTATTGCGCTTAATGACTCTAGATACTTATTGAACGCACTACATCTGATAGTTATGTTTAAATAAGCATCTACATTTCGACTTTTTGAAACATGCATACCAACAAGACTTTTTAATCCATAACAAAAATCACTTGAAATTCCACTCTCAATCCCTAAATCATACATTTCATTATATTTTTCATTGATAGTTTGGATAACATCTTCGATAATATTATCAATAATTTTATTTACTTCACTAATACCAAGATTTTTAACAAAACCTAAGAAATTTGAGACCCCTTTCCATCCAAAAATATTGGATGCTGTTCCTAAATAGGATAAATATTGATTTATCTTAAATTTATGCATCCTAATTGGAAAAACAGGGATTGTTCCAGCAGCAAAGGGTAAATCCGAAAATGGAAGGGCTACAGATACTAATTTTTGTCTTTCTCTAAATTTTTTTCTTTTCAAATAATCCCTTCCCATTAAGAAATTATAAGCAATCTTCAATACTGAAGAGAACCGAATTATTTCATCTGCGATAATACTCATTCTGCTAACATCTCCAAATAGGCTTCTATTCGTGTAGATAATTGTCCTCTAATCGCTCTTGAATAATCTCTTTCTATATTCAAAACCTGAATCCCTTTTTCTTGTAATTTATTCTTAAGAAATGATGACATAATTGAGATATGATCACAAAATTTTATGATATGATTTACAATCCCTAACCTTTTTCCCGTCTTTTTTTTGTAGCTATTATATATTTCCTCAATGTGAGCTATTCGATTTTGCAGAAAATTCGGAACAGAATGATCACCATAGATATTATTCCTAAATCTCAACGCTAATAAATCAATTGGATCAAATGTTGATTTAATTAAATCTTCATTAAATATCTGGGAAAAATAATTATATCCTAACCATGTATCAAAAAATATAATATTTCCACCGGCTTCTTCGATTAAGTTGATTAAAGTATCATTTATAAATATTGAACAGCCAGTTAGTAATAGATCAATTGAATTACTATTTTTTTCTTTTGGTGAATTTTTATTTATATTAATAAATTCTCTCAATTCTGGAAGAAAATTTGGCCCGAATAAGAAAGCCTTTTGCATTAATTTCAATTTCTCGCTTCCCTTGATTTCTAAAGAATTTAATTCTTCTATCGATTTTCTAAATTTATTATATTTCTTGATGCTAGCAATTAATTTCTCGTCTGTAATATCTGAACCAACTATTTTTTCCATCTCTTTTTTAAATTCCAATAATTCTATCTTGAAATATTGCTCACTATTATCATTCCTTAGATAAGATATATAAAAATTCAACCGTGGGATATTGAAATATTTACAAATAATTTCAGAAGCACAGATATCTGAAACACAATGATTAGATACTATAAAATAATCAATTAATTCTAAAAATTCATATTGACGTGATTTTAAAGAAAAGATTCCGATGCATGTTTGAGCAAAAGCACAGGTAGATGGTGGTAAAAATTCATGACTCGCATCCATTAACTCATCATTTCCCGCAAATATAAGCCTTAATGGAATAAAGTCTGCAGCATCTATTAATTCTTCAGGAATGTTGTCATGTGCTATAAATGCTATAACTTTTTTTCCTTCACTTTTCTTCTCTTTTAAATAGAGAGAAAAGGCTTCAAGTATCTCTAAATTTTCCATTTTTTTAAGAATAAATTAATTATTAATCAAACAAAAAGAGTCAATGCTACAAAAAATTTATCGATTTGAAAAATAATCCCGATTAGATACATATAAAAAGATAAATCAGGAAATTTTTATGAATTGTTCTTCTCTTCAGCAATTATTGCAGCTCCAATAGCCCCTGTAAGTTGAGGATATTCTGGTCTTACTATTTCAAAGCCAAGCTCTTCTTCTAAGTATTTCTTAACCGCTTCATTTTTAGCAACTCCCCCACAAAATATCAATTTTGGAGATACACCGATACGTTTAGCCATTCCAGCTACTCTTCGAGCGATTGATTTATGAATACCACTCGCAATATCTTGCTTTGAAGCACCTCTTGCAAATAAACTTATTACTTCACTTTCAGCAAATACAGTACAGGTGGAACTTATTGAAGCGGGTTTATTTGATTGCAAAGCCAAAACCCCAAACTCCTCTATTGGCACCTCTAAAGCATGTGCCATCACTTCTAAGAAGCGACCTGTTCCGGCAGCGCATTTATCATTCATTTGAAAGTCAATTACATTTCCCGTCTTTTTGGACATAACAATTGCCTTGCTATCTTGACCCCCTATATCTATAACCGAATTTGCATCAGGAAAGAAATATTGGGCACCTTTTGCATGAGCAGTAATTTCTGTTACTCTATCATCGGCAATATCGATAGTATTGCGACCATATCCCGTACTCATGACAAAAACCTCGTTTCTTTGTAAATTATTTTTTTCTAATATATCATCAAAAAGCTTATGACCAACTTTTTTAAAATCATAAGTCGAACGTTCCGTTCTGTGATCTAATAATTTACCCTCATTTATGAGAACAATTTTTGTGGCTAAAGATCCAATATCAATCCCAATAAATGTTTTCAAGATTTCTTTAAACTCCTTCTAATTTGGATAAAGAAATTGTGAAAAGGATTTTAACTTTATTAAAAGCCTTTACCTAAGAATAAGCATGAAATAAGAATCGTTATTATATACCTAAAAACCATCTGGAGAATATTTTTAATTATTAACGCTCTTAAGTCTGTATAAATCTTCTTTTAAGAGAAAAATATTTTTATTTTAAAGTCTTAAATGAAATTTTTTAATTTTAAATTAAATCTATTAAAAAATGGTTTAAAAATTTCCTGTAGCAAGACTAAGCAATAAAGAAAGTAAAAGAGTGACAACTCCTGCCGTTACAAGATGTATAGCATACTTTACCTTACCTTGACCAGAAATATTACCCAAGAACACCCCTAAAGATATAAGCAAACCGACAAGAATTATATACGAAACTAAAAAATGGAAAAGTACTAATTCTGTACCAAAGAAAAACGGAATGAGTGGGAGTGTTGATCCTAAGGCAGGAGCACCTCCATCAACAAGGGAAGCGATGATTGTGGCAAAATTTTCTGCTTGCTCAATTAAAGTTTTGTCATTTTTTTTTTTTTTTTTAATTGGAACTAAAATCTTTTTTTTTTTTCCAGCTTCATTAGGTTTAATTGGAATAAGCATGGCTTTTTCTATTGACTTCTCTTTTAATATAGTTTTAGCTAATTCTATTTTTTCTTTTTCTATATCATCTAAATCCTCATCTGAATCCTCTTGATCGAGTAATACCATCTCTTTTTTGAGATCTATTATCTTTTTTTTGCGTTCAGCTTCTTCAGAAAGAAATGCTCCCCATAGTCCACTAATACCAATTGCTAGAGATGTTGAAAAGCCTAAAACAACAATACTACCGGGTGTATTTTCGCTAACACCCGCTAAAAAAAGAACAAATATTCCACTCACAATTCCAGCACAAGTCAATGCACCGTCAAAACAGTTATTAAAGAATTTTCTACGGGCGATAATGCCCAAATCGGACATTTCAGCATATTTACGCCATTTCAGTATGGATTGCTTTATTCCCATTATCTACAAATTACACCTTTAATTAAAATCTTATAAACAGAGAAGATAATCTTTATAATCTTAAATGCTTCATAAAATTAGAATTTACCATCTTTAATAAGTTTAAATCTCAAAATTTACTTGCTTTTTCATTAATTTTTTAGCAAAAGATAATTTGAAAACTGATGATTTTTATTTTTTTAATCATATAATATTCATAGCATATTTAAAATTTAGTGAAACTTAAAATGTCAACGAATAGAAAAATTAAAGAAGAAATAATTACCATGCTTATCGATCACTCCAGGATTATTTATTCTGTAATTAGCGATATGGGAGTATATTATACTGGATGGTCAGAAGACTATGAATCTAATAAAAAGAGTCTAGAAAAAAAGAAAAATAAAATGCAATTATCTGAAGAGGAAGCTGATGAAATTAAGATAAAATTGATTCAAAATTTCGCAGAAGCTGGAGCTCAAGGACTAGGTAATTACATGGCTTTAATTCTAAGAATGGATAACGTTATCAATTATCCTTTAGAATTTGTGGATATGCTCCCTAATATAAAATTAGAAGGGAAATCATTTAAAGATATTCAAGAAAGATATATTAAATTAATAAATAAAATATTAGAAATGGCAGATGTCCTAAAAAAAACTATAAAAAATCTAAGAGATAATCCTAAAGCAGTATTTGAAAATACTACTGAGATTCATGAAATAGAAAACGAAATAGATATGATTTATCGGCAATTTCTTGAATATCTATACTCCAATAACGACTTTGATATAAGAATGATTCTTAGAATCCGTGATAGTATCGTTTTATTAGAAAATTTAGCAGATAGAATCCACGACCTAACAGATCAAATCAGAGTATTAATATATTCTTAATAGTGCTTATAAAAAAATAAAGCAAACTTTTTACATAATTATAGATATTTTCTTATTTAATTCAATTAAAATATTTCATAATGTTGTAAAAATGAATGGAAAAAAGAAATTTTATATATTACTTGGATTTTTTCAACTAATCTTAGTCTTTACCGTATTTTTCTCTGTGAATGGTTTAGTATCATTTGTGGCAGCGCAAGCTACTACATTAGATTATTATAATTCTGGTACTTCAGCTGCCTTAGCTATATCCGCCGCAGTTTCTGTTGGTGCTTCAGTGTTAGGAAGTGCATTGGCAATAAAAACAGTAGGGACGGCAGCAATCTCTTCTCTTGCTGAGAGGGAAGAAACATTCTTTAAAGCGTTCTTAGTGGTTGCATTAGCGGAAGCGTTAGCAGTTTACGGTTTAATTGTTGGTATTCTCTTGTGGACTAAAATTCCTTCCCCCCCAGTAGCATAATCTATCGAATTCATTTACAATTTGAGTTAGAATCATATAAAATTCATACATTGGTGTTGATTTACGAGTATAGTAATTCCCTCTTATGTGTATACTTATATAAAGATAGAGTATTTAAAGAGATTAATTATCGAAGAAGAATTCTTACCAAAATTAAAAACTTTCAACACTATTGTTGATTTTATTGAATATATACTTCCATATTATCCAGAAATTAAAGTTTCAGATTATACTATAGCAGAAATCGAACAAGCTCTGTTTCATGTACTAATTAAATTAATTGGTAAGATAATGTATTTTTCTCCAGAGAATATGAGGCTTTTTTTAAGATCCATTCTATTAAAGTATGAAATCTCTAACATTAAACAAATAATTCTTGGGTCTATAGTAGGCATGACTAAGGCAGAAAAGTCCAAAAGAATTAATTTTTTAGTAGAAGAATATTTAGAGCATTCTAACTTTATTCAAGATTTATTAGAAATCTCGAATTTGGATGAAATCCAACTATATATGAAGAAAACTAGATATAACAAGGCAATTCGAGAGGGCGTCCTTTACTTTAAAAATACAAATGAAATTTTTGTATTAGAGGCGTTTTTAGATAAATTATATTACGAAAATCTAATATTAACAAAACCATTATATGATAGAAAAGAAAGAGATATGATAGCATTATTTATTGATTATTCAATTGAAGTATACAACTTAAGAATGTTATCCCGTGCGATTTATAACAAGTTTGATAAAACTCTAACATCTCAACTTTTAGTTAATGAGTATTTATTTTTGGATCAATATAAAATACAGATTTTATTAAACATAGATAATATTGAAGATTTCAGTACTAATTTAGAAAGGTTCTTAAAATCCTCAAGAGAATTAAAAGAAGCATTTATACCAATTACAATAAACAAAAGACATTTAAGATGGTCTTTTGAGGGAATTTATCAAAATTATTATTTTAAGAAATTTCAATTAAAAACTGATGATTTTGAGTATTTAACAATCTACAGAATATTAGAATTGATAATAAAAAAAGAAAAAGAAATTAAATTTAATATAATGCCTAATGTGATTAGAATTATTAATGAAAAATATGAGGAATTAAAAGATAATTATGAAAATATTTGATTGGGCTAAAGAACTAGAAAAAATCTATGAAGAATTATTAGAAGAGGCTAAGAATCAGAATTTAAACGAAATTGAAGAATTAAAAGTCGAAAATGAAAAATTAATCGAAGAATCGTTGCAACATAAACAAAAATTGGTTAAAAAAGCTTTAAATTCCGTTAGTAATGATGCAGATAAGGAAATTATGCAATTCAAGGAGAATTTAACAAGGATTTTAGAAAAATGGGAACAAGATTATAATAAAAATAGGTTAAAAATAATTAACGATATTATTAGAAAATTAGGATTAGATTTTAGTGCCTGAACAAAAAATTTATGCAATTGGTGAAGAGGAAATCATTTTGATGATGGGTTTATTGGGGATCGATGGAACAATTCTTAATAAACCAGAAGAATTTTTAAATGAATTCGATAGATTAAAGAAAGATACTTCAATAGGGATGATAATTATAGCTATGGATTTGTTAGATGTTGATATTCAAAATCTAATAGAACACAAATTAAGCGACAAGAAACCTTTTGTTTTTTTCCTCCCGAATATTTTTACATCAAAACAAGAAGATAAAACCGTTTTTGTTAAAGAAATTTTTAAGTCCCTTAGAAAAATTATAGAATAGGGTGGTAGATTAACATTTCTGATGAAAAAGATATTAAAGAACAATTTGGCAGATTAGGATTGTATTTAATAAACAAAGCAAAAGAAGAGATAAAAGATTTAAACCAACAAATGCTTTATCAAAAAGCAGAATTGAAAAAGAGTTATTTAAAAAAAGTCAATGATAATTCAATTAGAATCAAAACTCAATTTGGAGAAGCTTACAATAATTTCTTAAACAAATCGTTAGCATCAAATTTAATTCAGGCTAAACAATCTATTTTAAATTTAAAAAATAAAGTACTTGAAGATTTAAAGAGTGAATTCTTAAACCATTTAAGAGAGAATATTTCAAAGAATTATTCAAATTACTTAAAATTTTTAATCGAGAGTATTAGAAGTTCTACACAATTTATTGATAAACCTCCAAAAGTAATTCTATTATTGAATCAAAGAGATTTTAGAACAATGGCCAAAAATTCCTCTACAATTAAAGAAATTTTCAAAAATGAAGTGGAGATTCTCTCTTCCGAAGAAGAATTTATTGGTGGATTTAAAGCAATCATAGAAGATGATAAAATTAGCTATAATTATTCTATAGATAACCTATTAGCCAAAAATATGATCATTATTGAAGAACAAATCGCAAAAATTTTTTCTGAGACTGAAACAGAAAAATTACAGCAAGAGTTTGAAAAATTTATTAAAAATAAAAAACAAGAAATGAAGGAGTATTTAAAAGAATATGAACAAATCGGATGATTCCTTTCAAAAAGGCATCATAACAGCGATAAATGGATCATTAATTATTATAGAAGGTCTAGAAGACCAAATCAAATTACATGATTTAATTAAAGTCTCAGAACAGAATATTTTAGGGGAAGTCATTCAAATTTACAGTAATCATGTAATTGTTCAATGTTATGAAAATACTAATAACTTAAAATTAAATCAGGAAGTTATTAGTCTCAATGAGCCCTTATCAATGGAATTAGCACCGGGACTTCTAACAAGTGTGTTTGATGGGATTCAAAGACCTTTGAATTTAATTTATAAAAAGATTGAAAGTTCTTTTATACAACGTGGTACCGATATACCCTCACTCTCTAGAACTATTAAATGGCATTTAATTCCCCGAAAAAAGAAAGGAGATAAAGTCGAACCGGGAGACATAATTGGTACAATTCAAGAAACTTCTTTAATAGAACATAGGATATTAGTTCCAATAAATTATTCAGGAGTATTATCCTTTATTGTTGATGAGGGAGATTATACAATTGAGGAAGAAATATATAGACTGAGAAAAAATGGAAACGAAGTTTCATTAAACATGATACAAAAATGGCCAATAACGAGAAGTCGACCTTACAAAGAGAGAATTTTATCAGAGGAACCTTTAATAACTGGAATAAGGATAATTGATTTACTTTTTCCTATAGTTAAAGGAGGAACTGTGACTGTACCAGGTGGTTTTGGAACAGGTAAAACCGTGATTCAGCAATCTTTAGCAAAATGGTGTAATGCTGATATAATTATTTTTGTTGGATGTGGAGAAAGAGGGAATGAAATTGCTGATGTGTTAAAAGAGTTTTCAAAACTAATAGATCCTAAAAGTGGGCGTCCTCTAATAGAAAGATTAGTACTTATAGCTAACACTTCAAATATGCCCGTTTCGGCACGTGAAGCAAGTATCTTTTCAGGAGTCACTATTGCTGAATATTATAGAGATATGGGTTATGATATCGCAGTGCTAGCGGATAGCACATCGCGATGGGCGGAATCATTAAGAGAAATTTCCGGATTATTAGAAGAAATGCCAGCTGAGGAAGGATATCCTGCGTACTTGCCCTCCAAACTTTCAAGTTTTTATGAAAGGGCGGGAAAAGTAGAAATATTAGGAACGAATGACTCAGAAAAAAAAAGGTTTGGGTCATTAACGGTGGTTGGTTCAGTCTCTCCACCTGCTGGCGATTTTAGTGAACCAGTAACTGCCACTACAAAACGATTTGTGCAAGCATTTTGGGCTTTAGATGCAAATCTTGCCTATTCAAAACATTATCCTGCAATAAATTGGTTAAGTTCTTATTCAAATTATACAGAATACGTCTCCCAATGGTGGGTTGAAAGAGATATTGCCTGGCCTGAAATTGACCTTGATTGGTATCAATGCAGAGCTGAGATTAACTCTATTCTTTCAAAGGAAAATGAGCTAAAAAATATTATCCAATTAGTTGGTGAAGAAAATTTACCTGATGATCAACAATTCATAATTTTTATTGGGAAATTAATAAGAGAAAGCTTCCTTATACAAAACGCTTTTGATAATATTGATAAATTTACCAGCTTTACTAAATTGTTGGGGCATATTAAATTAATTTTACTACTGTACCATCAAGGGTTAGATTTGCTTACTCAAGGATATATGCTCGAAGACGTTAAATCTCTTGAAGTAATAGACGATATTAGAAGAGTTAGTCAAACCATCCCTAATGATCAATTTGAGAAAATAGAAAAGATAAAAAAGGAATTACTTAGGGAGATTCAATCCAGAAAATTAATATATGGTGGGCGCAAAAGGAAATGAGTGTAACTTATAGAAATATACAAAAAATAATAGGACCATTAATTTTTTTGGAAAATCAACATAACGTACAATATGGGGAAATAGTGAAAATTCAATCTGAAGATGGCATCACTAGAACAGGTCAAGTTGTAAAAATGGATAAAGAAATAATCGTTATTGAAGTTTTTGAAGATACAAAAGGATTATCTCGTGAGAATTCAAGAATATTTTTTACTGAAGATTCTTTTAAAGTGAGAATTTCTGATAATGATATGTTTGGAGGAACCTTCAATTCCTTTGGAAAGCCATTTAATATTTTTACAAAAGAAATTTCAAAAACAGAAGTGATTGGTGATCATGAATTAGATATTTATGGAGCACCAATTAATCCTTATGCTAGGGAATATCCATCAGAGGTCATTCAAACGGGGGTCTCAGTAATAGATGGTCTTTTTACTCTAATTAGAGGTCAAAAATTACCTATTTTCAGTGCCCAGGGATTACCTCATAATAAATTGGCGGCTCAAATAGTAACTCAAGCTAAGGTCTTAACGGAGGAACCCTTTTTAATAATTTTTTGTGGTATCGGAATTATAGAAGATGAGGCAATTAATTTTTTAAATACTTTTAGAGAGAGTGGAAATATTCAAAATATCATTTCTTTTATTAATTTCGCTTCTGATCCAATCATGGAAAGATTAATTATTCCCCGTGTAGCTTTAACAACAGCAGAATATTTTGCATTCGAAAAAGGAATGCATGTACTCGTAGTACTAATTGACATGACTAATTATGCTGAAGCATTAAGAGAATTAAGTTCTGTGAAAGAAGAAATTCCCAGCAGAAAAGGTTACCCCGGATATTTATATTCTGACTTAGCATCTATTTATGAACGAACTGGCAAACTAAAAGGAAAGAATGGATCCATTACTCAATTACCTATTTTAACTATGCCGAATGATGATATTTCCCATCCCATCCCTGATACAACTGGATATATAACTGAAGGACAGTTAGTCTTAAACCGTGATTTAAATAAAAAAGGAATTTACCCTCCATTCGAAGTATTAGCATCAATTTCAAGATTAATGAAAGATTCGATTGGAAAGGACACTACTAGAGAAGACCATGCGGACCTTAGTTCTCAATTATTAGCTTCCTACTCTGACGCTCTTGAAGTTCGAGACATCCTCTCTGTTGTTGGAGAGGATGGTTTAAATGATGATCAAAAAGAATTATTAACTTTTGGGGACGAATTTGAAAGGAAATTTTTAGATCAAGGAACTAATGAAAACAGAACTTTTATTGATACATTTACTATTGCATGGAAAGTGCTTTCAAATTTATCAAAAAATCAATTATTTAGAATTCATCAAGAATTTATTGAAAAATTTTATACCCAATAGGTGTTTATCTTAAGTTTTAGAGAAATAAAACCTACAAAAACAAATTTAATCAATTTAAAGAAAAAGTTAGATATTGCTGAAAAAGGAGCAAGATTTTTAGAATTTAAACGTGAACAATTAAATTCATTAATTAAATCTAATGGGATTGTTTATCAAGATAAACTAATGCAATTTTTGAAGATGTTTAAAAAGGTTTTAGTTTATTTGAATGAGGCTTATAAAGAAATGGGAAAGAGGGATTTAGTTTTAATTAGTAGTTTAAGTAAAATCCAATATCGACCGACAGTTAATATCACATATGCTAAAAATATTGGGATTACGTTCCATGAGATACAATATGACTTAAATCGAACAGGAAGGCTTCCTGCATATTCATTTGAAAATACGAGTCATTTCATTGATGAGTTAATGCCTTTATTAGAAGAATATTTTCAGTTAATGATTAGTTTCGCAGAATTTGAAGATTTATTTTTATTATTAGTGATTAATTTTAAAAAATTAAACCGAAGAATCACGGGATTGAAAAATCAAATTATACCTTCTCTCTCATTGGATATTAAAAAAATTAAAGGAATTTTAGAAGAATTGGATCGAGAAAATTTTGTTAGATTAAAAAAAACTAAAGATTTAATCGAAAAGAAGAGAAATTAAACATTTTAGGAGAGTTTTTAAATGACAAAAAAAGTTCAAATGAGTTTATTCGAAATTAGCATAGGTGATGATTACAAGGATCAACTTTTAAATACACTTTCAAATATGAAAAATGTTCATATAAAAACCAAAGATAAGAAAGGTTCAGATAAAACTCCAGAAGAAAAAGATCCCTTTTTTGGCAAAATTAAAAATTTACGTCAAAATTTAGATTCATTGTTAAATAAACTCAATATTACTGAAAGTGATTTCCAAGAACTAAAGAAAGTGGGACCTGATGAGAAAGTTGAATTTGTAGCAAACAATTTACCTGAATTGGTAAATAAATCACTAGAGGAGATTAATTTTTATATAAATCGAATTAATGAATTAGATAGATATATCGCAAAAGCAAAGATTGAAATAGAGAATATACAGATAATTAAATCCAGTTATACCTTTTTAGAGCAATTTAATTTGACGAGAGAAAGTTTATCAGAATTAAAAAATATAACTTTTAAAGTATTTACAACTTTTAAAAAGAATATCGAAAATTTTAATGCTCTTTTTAAATTTACAAGCTTTCCAAATGTCCACCAAACTGACGAATTATTTCCAAATGTGTATAAAGTAGAAGATCGTATTACTTTTTGTATTTTTTATCCAACAAATTTGGAAGATGATTTAAAAGAAAGAATAAATCTTATTCATGCTGAAGAAGTCCAAATTTTAAAGAAGTATTTAACTCCAGAAGCAATTAACTTTACACGAATAAACGATGAAATTGATATAATTTCTACTACTTTATCAAAATACCAGAATGAAAGAAGCAGATTAAGAAATTTAAACTTATACAAATTTGCTGCTATAAATGAAGTTGTGCAAAATATCGAAGAATACCACTGGGCAGAACGACAATTTGAAAAAATTTCTCCCGATCGACTAACATTTAAATTTTACATACCTTCATGGAAAAGAGAAGATGTAAAACAACTATTATTCAAAACTTTTAAAGATAATATTATCTTAGATATAATCGATATCCCTAGGTTTCATGAAATGAAAGGATTGGAACAAGTAGAACCTAAATCTGAAAAAGATAAAGCTCTAAAGGAAATCAAACAAGCAGATTCTAAAATAGCAAAAGAAGAATTTGAAGAAGAGATAAAACAGCAAGATTTTAGAGCAAAGGCTCCTACAATTATGAAAAATCCATGGTTTATCAGACCTTTTGAATTGATTACCAAAATGTATGGTATACCGTCCTATTCTGAAATCGATCCAACACCATTTTTAGCGTTTACTTTTCCTTTTATTTTTGGATTAATGTTTGGAGATATTGGTCATGGTTTTTGTTTAATGATAGCAGGTATTATTGGAGGTATCATTTTTAGAAAAAAAAATATTGGTAAATTCAGCTGGATAGTATTCTATTGTGGAATAGGTGCAGCTCTTGGGGGATTATTTTATGGTGAATTTTTTGGTAACGAAGAATTCTTTGGCATTCCTTTACAACCAATTTTTTTCTATATTCCATTCTTAGGTCCAATTAATATTTATAATCCACTTCAAAATATTCAAATCGTATTTAAATTTGCTCTTTTCATCGGAGTAGTACACATTAATTTAGGGTGGGCACTTGAACTTATCAATTACGTAAGACAATCAAAGAAATTTTTAGCTATTACTAATTCATTTATGAAAATTTGTTTATTAACAGGCGGGACATATTTAATTTTCCAATATAGTATAAATCTTACAGTTTGGTTATCTTTTCCCTATCCTATTTTGTTGGTAATAGTACCCGGCATTTTATTAATAATACTAAAACCTTTTGGCAAAATATTTGGAGTATCTTATTTAAAAAAAGAATCTTATGGTGCTCTGATGGGAGAAGGTACAGTAGAAACATTTGAAACCGCACTTTCCATTTTAAGTAATGTGGCTTCATACATTCGATTATTAGCATTAGCCCTTGCTCACATCGCTTTAATGATATCTATACAGGCATTATCCGGGCTAATTCAGGGTGAAGGAATCTTTTTTGACATAGTAAAAATAGTAGGATTAGTAATAGGAAACATTGTTGTGATCCTATTAGAAGGGGTATTAGTTTTTATCAATACAATTCGACTTCACTTTTATGAATTTTTCTTTAAATTCTATAAAGGTACAGGAACTG
>CAYUTF010000038.1:0-27880 GCA_964447495.1 uncultured archaeon | reverse complement strand
CGTTCTTCTAATTCTATTATTCGATCTTCGACTTTTTCGGACATTTCATACCATATAAAAAAGGAATGCAAATACAAAAAATTTTTCGAAAAAATTTGCTTAAAGAGTTGAATACTAAAAAGAGATAAAAGTTAAAATGGAATAATATTATAGGTGAAACATCATCCCTAGATCTAAAGTATATTGAGATTTGGGCAAAAATACATTAATCTCATTATTTTTATAACAGTTTTAACATTCCAATTTTCAACTACGTTACTTTGGGAGCTCTGCATCTGGACGGGTTTTTGTTGCGGGTTTACCTTCGATACCCCAATGCGATTTTGGAATCTCATGTACGATAACCTCAACAGCATGAGCGGGGATTCCCATATCAACAAATACTTGAGTTATTCCTGCGATAATTTTTTCGACTATATCTTCAGAAATTCCTTTCCACATATTTACATGAACTATGGGCATATTAATCAACTTAGAAATAGAGTGGTACCTTTTTAAAATTATTCTTTTTGAATTTTGATATGGTATTTATCTTTCTCGATTTGGCACTTTAAAATCTTATAGCCTTGACTCTCACAAAATACAACGATATTTTCTCCTGAATCGCCGAAATCACCAAAAATCTCGAGAATTTCGCCACTTTTCAACTCACTCAATTTCTTTCTGGTTTTAGCGACAGGTAAGGGGCAAACGAGCCCATTGCAATCTATGCTATACTTATTTGGCATTTCTATTCTTATTATTTGTATGTGAAAAAGAATAAAAAAATATTTATTAATTTTTTTGTAAGAGTTTATCTAAATATTCGATAAATGGTTTATGTAATAAATTTATTAGCGCAATTTACTTGTTGTTAAGCTGCCTTTGGTTGGAGAGTTCTCTTTCTTAAAAAAAAAAATTTCCTAAATTTTTTCTTTAGATTCGTATTTCAATATCTTGTTTTTTGAGATAATTTTTTAAGTCTTTAATCGACATGATACGATCATGAAATAAGGAGGCCGCTAAAACTGCTTCGGCGCCTACATTAATCGCTTGAAGGAAATGGTCAAAATTTCCAGCTCCTCCTGATGCGATAATAGGAACACTAACTTCATTCGACAGTATTTTAATTAGATCTAAGTCGTATCCTGTTTTCGTCCCATCTTTATCCATACTTGTAAGAAGAATCTCTCCTGCCCCCCTCCTTACAACTTCCTTTGTCCAATTTAATACATCTAAACCGGTTGGCTCCGTCCCTGATTTGCTATAGACTTCCCAATTTGTATCTGTTCTTTTTGCATCAATAGCGACTATAATACTCTGTGACCCTAATTTTTGGGCACCATTATTTATAATCGAAGGATTCTTAACAGCAGCAGTATTTATACTTACCTTTTCTGCTCCTGATTTTATAATCTGAACCATTTCATCAAGACTTTTTATTCCTCCTCCAACAGAAAAGGGTATATTTATGGCTTCTGCTATAGAACTTAATGTTTTTAGCATAGTCTGGCGCTCTTCTAAAGTTGCTGAAATATCTAAAAAGATTAATTCATCTGCTCCCTCATCATCATAAAATTTAGCAAGTTCTACTGGATCTCCACTATCTCTTAGATCTTTAAAGTTGATCCCCTTAACTACCCTTCCGTCTTTAACATCAAGACAGGGAATTATTCGCTTAGTTAAATTAGTTGGATTATATTTTATATTTAAAGAACATAATTCCATTCTAGCTATCTTATTTGAATATAACGCTTTTCCAATAATTATCCCATTCGAATATGTTAATATTTTATCAATATCCTTACTTGTTCTAATTCCTCCAGATGCTATTATTTCTGTTTGTTCTTTTTTCAAAATGGAAAGTTCTTTATATAAGTTAAAATTTGGACCCGAAGCCGTGCCATCACGAGAAATATCCGTAATTATAAAATGTGAGATTCCAATCTTTTCTAATCTTTTCAATATTGAAAATAAGTTAATACTCGTGTTATTTTGCCAACCTTTTATCATTATATTATTATTTAATACATCTAAAGCTACGAGAATCTCATTTTTATATTTTTGAATTAAAGAATTTAATAAATTCTGATTTTCAATAGGGAGCGTGCCAAGTATAACTTTATCAGCACCTTTCCCCAAGAGCTCCTTGATTGTTTTTTCTTTTCTAATACCCCCTCCCACTTGAATTTTACAACCCCATTTCTTGCAAGATTCAATAAGTGCTAAAATGATATCATAATTAGGACTCTTCTCAAATTCTCCTAATTTTGCTCCATTTAGGTTTACCAGATGTAAGTAATTGATACCTTGCTTTAGAAAGTTTTCAACAATTTTAATTGGGTCGTTGGAATAAGATTTAATTTTGTGAAAACTTCCTTGATACAATCTTACAACTTGACCATTATAAAGGTCTATTGCTGGTATAATCTTTTTCATTTTAATTTTTACTCTTTACTATAGAAAGAAAGTAATTAAATATAGTATTTCCTGCTTCTTTACTTTTCTCGGGATGGAACTGCGTTCCTAAAATATTTCCTTTTTTGATGATGGATGGAATATATTTACCGTGTAGAACGTAACTATTAATTACATTGATATCATTTGGTATACAATAATATGAATGATTGAAATATGCATACCCCGTAACAATTGGTTTTGAAACAGGGATCAAACGATTCCATCCTGTATGAGGAATTCGTACAGAATTCATATTGTTTAATTTTAATACGTTTCCAGAAATGATATCAAGGCCATCAGTATTTAATGACTCTTCTGAAGTTGAAAACATTAATTGCATACCTAAACATATTCCTAAAGTAGGAATTTTACCAATACTCGCTTTTAAGAAATTAAATAACCCCATTTCTTGAATTTCTTCAATAGCATCCCCAAATGCCCCTACTCCTGGAAGTATAATCCCACTTGCTTTTTTAATTAATGCTAACTCTTTTGTAATTTCAACTTTTGGATAAAATCGCTCTAGACTCTTTTGAATTGAGCGGAGATTACCAGTACCATAATCAACGATTGTTATCATCCTAATTCACCTTTTATAATATTCCCTTACTCGATGGTATTATATCCCTCCTTTTGTTATCATATCTTGAAGCATGATCTAAAGCTCTTCCAAATGCTTTAAAAATTCCTTCAGCAATGTGATGATTATTCTTGCCTGAAATAAGCTTTATATGGGCCGTAATTTGAGCATTAATTGTGAAAGAATATAAGAAGTGTTCTATTAAATCAACAGGGATTATATTTTCTTCGCACGATCCTAAAAAAGGATTGACCCATTTTATTTCCTGAACAAAGAAAGGTCTTGATGAGATATCAATAGCAACGAATGCTAGTACGTCATCCATAGGAAAATAACAGTGCCCAACTCGATTTATTCCAACATTTTTGCCTAGAGCTTTTCTAAAGGCTTTTCCTAAGATAATTGCGGTATCTTCGATAAGATGATGAGTATCTACGTCTAAATCGCCAACTGCTTTTATTTCTAAGTCAAAAGAACCATGAATCGCAATTTGAGTTAGTAAATGATCAAAAAATTTAAGTTTTGTATCAATATTCGTATTTCCTTTCCCATCAATATTTAATTTAATATGAATGTTTGTTTCATTAGTTTTCCGTTCTAATTCTATTTTTCGTTCCATCTCACTTTCCATATTATATCACCTTAAAAAATGAATTTAGTTTATAGAGAACTTCATTCATATCAGATTGAAGCCCTATGGAAATTCGTAGACATGAAGAAAGTTCGGTTTCTTCATACTTTCGAACTTTTATTTTATTCTTTAATAGATACTCATAAATGGATTTAGCTATTTCTGTATTCATAAATCTAATTAACACAAAAATTCCCTCACTTGGATGAACTAGATAATTTTGGTTAATATCCTGATTCTGAATCAAATTCTTGAAAAATTCATCCCTAATAATTTTGATTTTTTCTATATTTTCAATAACTGCTTTTTGAGATTTAAGTATCTTAATTCCAAATTTGGAAGCTAATCTATTTACATTGAAAGGGCTTTTAATTTGAATTAATACATCTTTTATTGAAGGGTTCATTACTCCATAACCCAATCGTAATCCTGCTAATCCATATGCTTTACTAAAAGTTCTTAATACAATTAGATTCTCATTTTTCTTTACTAAACTAACCAGAGAAGGTTCATTACTAAATTCAATATATGCTTCATCAATAATTGTCAACTTATTTAACTTTAGGAGTTCTTCTATAAAACTTAACCTCAAAACATTCCCATCTGGATTGTTTGGCCTAGCTAAAATAATTATTTTCGCTAACTTAGCAATTCTTAAAAACTCTTCTTCATCTAAATCGTATATCGCAATTCGTTTGGAGTGAATTAGCTTTAATTTTAAAGGAACTGAAATAAATGATGTTCTATTAATTTGAGCATATATTTTATACATCGTAAATGATGGAGATACACTCAAAATTGTATCATTTTCTTCACTATATGCTCTAATAATCATATCAATCAATTCATCTGAACCGTTACCGGATAATAAATAGCAGCTGGGAATATCTATAACTTTAGAGATAGAATTCAGAAGAGTGTTGCAATAGGGGTCAGGATATCTTCTTAAATCTTGTAATATTTCTGAAGTTGAGAAATCACTTATTGGTGTCTCAAATGGATTTTCATTTTTATCTAAATATCTGATACTCTCATCTGATAAATTATCTATTGTATAATTTGCTAGCTTTTGTATATATGCTCCACTTTCAATTATCTTTTTTATATTTTGAGTTGGACATATACTTTCTGATCTATTCAAATTAATCCTCCTCTTGTAGTTTTAATTTTAAATTATAATATATCCGCCTTTGATTAACTGCATTAGAATGTGCTGTCAGGCCTTCACTTTTTCCAAATATTTCCGCAAACTCAGATAAAAATTGAGCATCAGAATCATTTAAGGAGACAATATTGGTTATTTTTATAAAATCATTAACTGATAAAGGCGATGAAAATCGAGCTGACCCACTCGTAGGCATAATATGACTGGGTCCCGCAATATAATCACCTAATACTTCATATGAATTCTCGCCAACAAAAATACCTCCTGCATTTCTGATTTTGTTTAATATTTCCCAAGGATTTCTAATCATCAAAGATAAATGTTCAGGGGCAAATTCATTTGAAACTTCGATTGACTGACTTAAAGAGTTTGTAAAAATTATTCCTCCCTTATATTCTAAAGCGGACTTTATTATTGTCTTTCTTTCAAGCAGCTCAAATTGTCTATTAAGTTCCTCTTGAACACGTAAAATTAAAGATTTGTCATGGGTTAATAAAATAGGAATTGCAAAATAATCATGTTCAGCTTGAGCTAAAAGATCTGAAGCAATAAAACTAGGATTTGCAGATTCATCTGCAATAATTAAAGCTTCTGTAGGACCATATATTCCATCTATGCCAACCTTTCCATAGACCTCTTTTTTTGCCAAATTCACAAAAATATTACCTGGACCCACAATTTTATCCACCTTTGGGACTTGATCCGTCCCATAAGCTAATGCTGCAATCGCTTGAACTCCCCCTAACTTAAATAATCTTATAGTTACGTTAAAATTTTTTATTAAACTGCAAGCCGCTAAAATTTCGGGGCATAATTCCCCTTTAGCGTCAGGAGGCGTTGTAAATGTTATCTCTTTTGTTCCCGCGACGATTGCAGGAATCGCAGACATCAATATTGAAGAAAATAACGGAGTTTTACCTCCAGGTATGTAAATTCCAACTTTTTCAATTGGAGTAATTTTTTGTCCTAAATTTCCACCAAGATCATATCGCATCCAATTGATAATAGGTTGCGCTTGATGAAAAGCTAAAATTCTATCACGAGCTATTTCCATAGCCCTTCGTAATTTTGGGTCAATTAGTGTAAGATAAATATCTAAATTTTCTTCGAAAAACTCAAATTGGGTTAACACTGCGTTATCTAACTTGCTTGTCCAATCTGTTAGTGCTTGATCTTTTCTCTTTTTGACATCTTCAATAATTAACTTGACGACTTCTAAAGGCGTGAGATTTTTCCCAAAAACCATCGTTATCGCATTTTTGATTGGTAATGGTATATCTTCAGATAATAACGAATCCCGCTTTAAAATCGATTTTCTAGCCTCTTCTAAAGAATATATTTTGAGCATTTTTTACCCCAATTTTTTTAGTAATTCTTTAAATTTCAATGGTTCCTCTTCAAAAATGTAAAGTGTAGGTGCTACTACCACACCACTTCCTCCTATGGCACGTAAATTATTTAGTGCTTGATATAATTTACTTTTTTCAACAATAACATGGATTGCATACATTTTCTCTCCACTTTTTGTTAAAATTGGTGATATGGTTGGTCCTTGAAGGCCTTCAAGACCTTTTTTTGCGTAAATTGCATTCATTATTTGCTTTTTATTCTCTCCTCGCATGTTTGCAAAAACAGAAACAAATTTTTCAGCTCTTAAACTAGCCTCAAAATACTCAATTAATTCTCTTGTGATCTTGAGAACCGTTGCGTTTCTTAAAGCCGTGCGATTACCTATTAAAACGGCCTCTGACTTCATTATGCATCCATTTTTAATTTTTTTCAACCGATTATCCTTCAATGTCTGACCAGTGGATACAAGATCAACTATAATATCGCTATGACCAAGTTCAGGATAGACTTCGATAGAACCATTTCCTTCAACAATTTTGTATGGAATATCTACTTTATCCAAGAATTCTTTAGTAAGTTTTGGGAATTTTGTTGCAACTCTGATCTTTTCTTTTTTTCTTTCCTTAATATCTTGTAATGAGTTTTCTTTCCACTCTTCAGGTATAGCTATTTCAAGGTTACAAATACCATAATTTAATGCATCTAAAATAACAATCAAATCATTTTCCTCTGCAGGAGAATGTTCTAAAACTAAATCATAACCTACGATTCCTAACTCCAATGTACCATTTAAAATCCCACGAATAATATCTAATTGACGTTGATATACTAACTGAATATTACAGGGACCTTGAATATATCCAATATATTGTCTATTATTTCTTCGTAAATTAAATCCACAAGCCTTTAAAAAATCTTGAGTTTCTAATTCCATCCTTCCCTTTGAAGGGATAGCTAGTCTGATTGGTCTTGATCTATAAGTTGAAACAGAACCATGTAATTCTTCGTTCACTTGTTACGCCTCCATAATTCATTAAGAATATCGTTAGGAAAGATCTCTTTCGATGCCATTAGCACAAGCAAAAAATACATTAAATCTGCAATTTCCCAAATCAAATTCTCATAATCCTTGTAATTAATTACTTCAAGACTTTCTTCTTCAATTTTGGAAAGTAATAATTCGGGATTTTCTACTAATTTCTTTGTATATGATTCGGATTTCGAAGAATTCCGAATACGATCGATGATTATATCATAAAGGAACCCAAACGAAAAACTTGAATCATTAAAACATGAATAAGCCCCAGTATGACACGCAAAATTGGTTTGCTTTACTTTAAATATTAACGAATCAGCATCACAATCATAATAAACTCTTACAACATCCTGATAGTTGCCTGATTGTTCACCTTTTATCCAAATCGTTTTTCGTGACCTACTATAGTACGTTGCTTCTCTGGTTTCAAGTGTTCTTGTAAGAGATTCCCTTGATGAATATGCCAGCATGAGGATATTATTATATTGATCTTGAACAATTGTTGGTATTAACCCATTAACTTTTTTAAAATCCAATATATTTACCAATAATGTATCTATTAGTGACAGTTTCAGCTTAAAATCAAAGTAAATTAAAATATCTGCTCCATTTGAAGCAATACTCGAAAAATATGGATAGATATCACGAAAAGCTAGAATAATAGGCATGGATATATTTGAACGTAATTTAAAAATCATGGATTGAATTCCTTTTTCCAAAAAAGTAGTATCATTTATATTAAGAATGACTTTTGAATAAGTTCCTATAATATCTGAATAATTATTTCGAAGTATATCATTTAAATCTTCAATTAAACATATTTTACGGGCTTTAGGGATTTCATCTAATTGGTTAAACTGAAAACCTGAATTGAAAATTATCATTTTTACACCGCTTTGTAATAATTCTTTCGCAAAAGGATAAGTTTCTGGAATTAAACTCACCCATATATTAACTTTTCTGCAAATCTTTTTAAGAAATTGGTTTTGAATTATATTAACGATGCTCTCTTTATTTCCATCTAATATTATAGTGATAAAAGTATCCCAATTTCTCTCTAATACAACTTTCTCAAAAAAATCTGAAATCTTGCACACCTTCTCAACATAATTTATATCCACCTCCAATAATATCATATATATAACCTCAAAATTGAATTAATATTTATAAAGTCGAGTTCCAATCATCCTATTGTCATTAAACAAGAAATAGTTAACTGAAACTACTCATTTCTTAGGCAATGATGCAAATGGTGATTATCTTCTTTTAAAAAGTTTACACCAGCATCATAAGTCCGAAAACAATTATAGTTATTACAACTATAATGTAAAGAATATCTAAAATAATAGTAAATTCCATTTAATTTTGAAATTTTTCTATTAATCAAAATTTTTTCACTAGTTTTTTAAGATATTCTTAACTAAAGGGTTTTTATCCCTTATATTATTTAATGTAAATTAGTATAGTTGCTTTAAATAGTTTTTCATTGATTTTTAAGTAGCATCAAATCTAAGCGATCTCAATTAATTAACCTAAAGTAAATTATAATTTCATGTTAAACCTATATAAATATTTTTTATAATGAGTAAAATGAAGTTATAATCACAATATTAATGAAATAAATAATTAGCATGAAAACTTAATCTGTAGTAATGATTAATTTTGTAATTAGTTATGATCTCAAAATTTGAAGAATAAAAAATGAAAATTGAATATATAAGGAATTTTATCAAGTTAATAGAGTACAAGAACTTTTCAGCATTAGCAAATGATCTCTCTATCTCCCAAAGTACCTTATCACATCAAATTTCTCAAATAGAAAAAGCTCTTGGAGGTATTCAACTAATTAATCGTACTACTAAAAAATTCGCATTGACAGAAGCAGGAAAAATATTTCTTCTTTATGCTAGGCAACTCATTGAAATTTATAATTCTTGTGAGAGGGAACTTAGAAAATTTAAATCTCAAGAGTCTGAACCTATTGTTATATCGGCTTCTACAATTCCTGGTTCTCATATATTACCAAAACTAATTACCGACTTTAAAAATGCTCACCCAAATGTCCTTTTTAATGTAAGTATCAACAATTCTCAACTTTCAATTGAAAATGTGACTAAAAAAAAAGCTGACTTTGCAGGTATCGGCAGTTTTATGGATTATGAAAAAGAAAAGTTTGACTATATTGAAATAGGTGAAGATGAGTTCAAATTTATTTGTTCTCCTACCCATGAATTATTGAAGAAAGGAGAAAAGAAAATTACGTTGAAAGATATCATTCCATATCCATTTATTTGGCGTGAAGAAGGCTCAGGAATGAGAGATATTTTTCAACAGCAATTTAAGGATTATAATGAACTCAATATTAAACTTGAGATGAATGATAATGATTCAATAATATCAACAGTTAATGAATCTAATTACATAAGTGTAATGAGTGAAATGATGGTAAATAGATCAGAAAAGGCAAATTTAATAAAAACTTTTAATATCAAAGAATATCCCGTCATAGCCAAACGGAAATTATATTTTATAAAACTAAAAGAATTAGATCTGAGCGGAATTAAGAAGAGTTTTTGGCAATATATTAAAAAAAAAACAGAAAAGATAAAAAAATGAGTTATTTTATAATTATACCCGATTTATCGAAATTTAAGAAATAACTTATCTTTTCCTTTAGGGGATAAATTCCCTCCTTGAATAGTGTTAGTAAAAAGACTCCAAAAAATAAAAACGCTCCTAAGCCTGGGGAGAAATTACTTACGATGTCAATGAACGATGATGTAGGATCGATTGATAGGAAAGTATAGATTAAGGATCCAATCGCTACTAAAATGGAAATCATTGAGACAGTGACTGCCGCTTTCTTACTGATATCCAGATGAATAGGACCGATGTCTAGATGAAAATGTTTCGGTTGCACGATAATGGATAAAATTGAATGATTGATTGTTTTTCCTTCAAAATCAATATACACATTTAAGTAACGGCGCTCCCCCTCTTTTTTATCTTTTTTTGTTCTTTTCTTCCTCGTAGGAAGTACCGAAAAGATCATAACCGGAGGATTAATTGCGTCTTTTTTTATCACAACTTTACCATTTAATGGATGAACTTCAAACCCTTCTCCTTCCACTCGTAAATCGACCACAGGAGGCTCCTTTTTTGTGGTTTTGATAACAAAGGAAGTTTCAAAAATAGTTTTACCTTCTTCATCAACTATTTTTAATTCTTTATGAGAGAAATATACATAGAATAAATAACTGGTTTGTTCCATCATTACTGAATAATATTGAAGACCCATGTTGATCTCATAAACGGTTGGTTTTTCCTCTTCTAAAGCAGAAGTATCTCGTTTGGCGGGCAATTCTTCAGCTTTTTTCAGTGGGGGCAATCCAGGTCCTGTAAGGGCATCGTCTACTGGAGCACCTGCTCCAGGAGGAGGACTTGGTGCAGTTGATGGCGCTGCTTTTGGAGGGGCTTGTGGTGCAGAACGAAATCTCTCAGCAGGTTCATAAAGTTCCTTATCATAATCATCCTTCATTTTTTTATATGCCGCTTGGTCCATATCTTCATCTTTAGATAGTAATTCTTCTACTTCTTCTTCGTATTCGATTATACTTTCCTCAGCAACTTCTTTTGCTCTACTTACTTTTTTGCTTTTACCAGCTTTCGCCTTTTCTTTAGGTGCTAGTTGTTTTGCTTCTCGAACCTCCTCTTCTTTTTTTACTTCTTTCTTTAATTCCTCTTTTTCCTTCTCTCTGTTTGAAATCAACTTAAGTTTTTTTAATTTGGTATTTTCTAAAAGTGATGTTTGTGTTACAAAATCAACAATTGCGAGATCTTCTCTTCTAAGTGGAGTTTCCCCCAAAGATTTATACAAATCATCTAATATTTTACTGATTTTAGTCGATTTTTTATAATTTCCAATAAAGGTAAAGTCCTCTAAATGAATTGAGAGTACTTCAGTCTTTTTATTATAAAACATATTATTTGTGGCAATTATAAGCCGCTCTACCGATTGTATAGTTTCCATTTGAATTTCATTTTAATGATTAATTTTTTTAATAATTATATAATTAAAAAGAATCAAATTAATTCTTTTTTATAGAAATTATTAATTTATAAAGAAGAAAAAATGAATGGCAAATATATCTTTACTTATGATATTGGAACTTCAGGCAATAAAGCGGCTATTTTTGACACTAAGTTAAATCTAATTGCTCAAGTTTCAGATAGTTATCCTATATATTATCCAAAAGAAGGTTGTGCAGAACAAAATGCAGACGACTACTGGAGATCAGTAAAGGTAACAACTAATAAATTACTTCAAGAAACAAGAATTAAATCAGAAGATATCTTAGGGATTGTTTTTGATTCGCAAGCAAATTGTACGGTACCTATCGATAGAAATGGGACCCCCTTAATGCGATGCATCAGTTGGCTTGATATTCGAGCAGCGAACATAACGCATCTTTACAAAAAAGGAATCATAAAAATCTCCGGATATGGTATGCGAAAACTATTAATGTTCCTTAAAATTACTGGAGGCGCTCCAGGTTTAAATGGCAAGGATCCCATTTCTCATATCATCTGGATCAAAGCAAATGAACCAGAAATTTATGAAAAGACCTATAAATTTTTAAGTGTAAAAGATTATGTGGTATATAAATCCACTAATAATACAACCATATCACGAGGCTTAGCTCATACTTCTTGGATGATGAATAGTAACCCTGGTATTTTTAGATGGAGTGAAAAAATCCTAAAAAAGTTTAAAATTGATGAAGAAAAATTACCTGAAATAAAGGATGCGACAGAAATCGCGGGATATCTAACTCCTCAAGCTGCTAAGGAATTAGGGTTAGAATATTCCTCTGCGCATGAAATTCCTATCTTCGTTGGATCTGCTGATTTGATATCTTCTGCGATTGGATCGGGGGCACTCATTGAGAATCAAATCCATATTAGTTTGGGAACGGCCGATTGGGTTGCGGCTCATACTTATGAGAGGTTAAGGGATATTATGAATTATACTGGTGCTATCACATCGATTCGCGAAAGGTATCTCTGTATTTCAAAACAAGAAACAGGTACGGTATGCTTGGACTGGATAATAAATCAATTATTTAAGTATGAAGTGGAGAACTATAAGGAACATGGTCTAGAAATGTATAAAAAATTAGATGAAATGGTATTAAACACTCCTCCCGGCTCAAATAATTTAATTTTTACGCCATGGATGTTTGGTGAGAGAAGCCCTCTCAATGATCCTAGCGTAAGAGGAGGATTTTATAACCTTAGTCTCGAACAAACTAGGAACGATGTATTAAGAGCAACTTATGAAGGAATTGCGTTTAATATCAAATGGGCATTGCAAGTTGTGGAGAAATTAGTAGGAAAAAGTGATCAAATTAACATAATTGGAGGAGGGGCAAAATCAGATGTATGGTGTCAGATTTTAGCTGATATTTTGGAACGAAAAATAAACCAGATGGAAAATCCAAGTTTAGGAAGTGCAAAAGGCTCTGCTGTTGTTGCACTTTTAGGACTTAAAATAATTGAAGATCTAAAAGAAGCAATCCCACTGATAAAGATTGAAAACTCCTATAACCCAAATTCAGAGAATACTAAAGTGTATGATAAATTATTTACTCAATTTCTCAAGGTTTATAAGCGGAATAAAAAGATGTTTAAGTCTTTAAATCCCTAAAATAAGCTTTAATTTTAAATAAATCTTTTTTAATATCTTTTATTTTTTTAATTTCTTTATCGTATTTCACGAACTTTTCAATCACTTCATTTACTATCTGTAAATCTTTATAGGCTTTAAAGCTCTCAAAAGAAGTAGCATTGAAATTTGGCTTCCAAGGTTCAATTTTTGGCAAGGATTCAATTTTTCTCAAATCCCACATTATTTTTTTCTTAAAAATCTCGGTTAATGGTTTAATATTTTGCTCATTCCAAGATTGAATAACCCAAGGGGCATAATTATGAAGTTTATCATAATCTAATTCTAAATCATCAAGCCATTCAAACTGATGATCCCAATTAGCGATTGCTAAATAATTATCATTTAGATTTCTATCATAAGGGAAAAATCGCCAAGAGTGTCTGTTTATTTCTTCATCATTAAATCGTTGGCCTTTGCCATATTGAAAAAAATAGCCAATAATTGAATAGTCAGGTTCATTTGTACTTTTTAATTTTATATACACTTCAATTTGAGCTATATCAATTTTAGTCTGCAAAACTTCTTTTTGGTATAACTTATAAATTACATTTTTAGCTTTATTTGGGTGACATTTGCCTGAAAAAATAGGATAATAAACTAAACAAAAGTAAATGATATCATTGATATTTTTACCTTTATAGATTTCAATCCAATTCTCTTTCGGTTTAATTGGCACATTAGTTAAAAGAAAGTTAATGATTAAAATACTATTCGTAGCTGATAAAATTATTACAATTACAAGAAAAAGAATTACATTATAATATACTGGCATTAGAAAAATGGTCAAAGCAATGTAGATGAACATGAAACCTAGGAGAAAAAAGAAAGCTATCAACGAATTATATGCCTCATGTTCTTTGTCTTTTTTAGAATAGAGAAAGGTTGGAGCAGATTTAACGACAATATCTTTATTATATTTATCAACGAAAGATTGGAAATCTAATTTTGTCCATTCAGAATCAGACATAATGTAAATAATAACCTTTTTATTATAAAAAATGATTTGATATCATTAAAAAGTTTTTTTTATTTAAACCTTAGTAGGAGGAAATCAATTATATCGGAAAGCGTTTTTAAATATAATCCTAAATTCAAAAAAATTATAAAATCAATTCCCTTTTGCAATTTTTAATTTATATATTTCATTATTGCTAGTGACTCTATCTATGCTTGATTTTGACGCTTTTCTTAACTATATAAAATCTCAGGATTATTATTCTGGTCAAATTGCTCATGTAGAGCATTTACCAGAACTTAAAGCCCGATACGATAATTTACATAAACCTTTAAGGAAAAGATTGCAACGGTGGTTGAATAACAATAATATCAATCTATGGCGCCATCAAGCTGAGGCTATTAATTCTATTCAGGAGGGAAACAATACTGTTATTGTCACATCGACCGCTTCTGGGAAATCTCTATGCTATAACTTACCAGTATTAGATACGCTCCTTAATAACGAAAAATCAACTGCGCTCTACATTTTTCCTACAAAAGCATTAGCTAGGGATCAGTTTGTAACGCTATCTAATCTATTAAAAGACACTAATATTAAAGAAAATCGTGCTGGTGTCTACGATGGTGATATAGATTCCGGAGCGAAAAGACAAATCCTTAATAATGCGAATATCATTATTACCAATCCCTATGGATTACATTTTTATTTACCATGGTTTAAACAAAAGTGGAGAAGGATCTGCCAAAATCTAAAATATATCGTCTTAGATGAAATTCATGTGTATCGGGGAGTATTTGGCTCTAATTTTGCTTTATTAATGCGAAGATTAAAACGTATATTAGATTCATACAATGTTAAACCCATTTGGATTTTATCAAGTGCTACAATTTATAAACCGGGTGAATTCTGTAAGAAATTAATCGGAGAACAATTCGTTGTAGTTGATAAGGACGATTCTCCATCCGGAGCGAAAAAAGTGATTTTATGGGACTTACTCTATGACAACATCTCGGCAACATATCGATCCGCACATCAAGAGACCAAAAATCTCTTTATCAGCCATTTGAAGTACAAGAATGGAATTCAGACGCTCACATTTACCCTCTCAAGAAAAATGGCTGAACTTCAAGCAATATGGGTAAGAAAAGCCTTACCTGTAATGAAAGATAAAATTTATAGCTATAGAGCTGGAATTAGCAAAAAGAAAAGAAGAGAAATTGAACAGAAATTTAAAAATAAGGAAATTTTGGGGATAAGTTCCACAAACGCTCTTGAATTAGGAATTGATATCGGTTCTTTGGACGCAACCATAAGTTCAGGTTTTCCAGGAACTGTATCGAGTTTAAAGCAACAAATAGGAAGATCAGGGAGAGGGACGGCACTATCAATTTCGACATATATTCCAATGCAAAACCCTCTCGATTTATTTTATGTGCATAATCCCGAAAAGCTCTTTG
Source organism: uncultured archaeon (assembly GCA_964447495.1). Taxonomy (GTDB): domain Archaea; phylum Asgardarchaeota; class Lokiarchaeia; order Sigyniarchaeales; family SOKP01; genus SOKP01. The sequence goes on along the minus strand of CAYUTF010000038.1, from coordinate 12,536 downwards.
GCCCAATTCAAGAAGAAATATTAATATCATTAAATAATAAATATATTCTTAAAAATCATTTATGTTGTGCCTCGAAAGAAATTCCTCTAAATCTTGATGACTATGTGAAATTTGATGTTCAAAATCGAGATCTTTTCAAAGGTTACTTAGAAGAATTAGAATTGGATTCCCTTTTGATGAAACGTGGAGATAGATATTACTGGAAAGGGGCTTTTTTCCCAAATGAGAAATATGGATTAAATGATCTTTCCAATAAGAGTTATAAGGTAGTATTTAATAATGGATTTGGAGATCAGACCCTAACCGTCGAGGATGAAAGCTATGTGTTTCGCGATCTACATCCTGGAGCAGTCTATCTTTATGAAGCAGAAACGTACGTGGTAAATGATTTAGACATACAGAATCGAATAGTGTATGTATCTCGAAATGATGTGGAATATTATACTCAATCGTTAAAACATACAAACATTTTTCCGCTTCAAGTCGTTTCAACAAAAATTATCGGTCCTAATAAAAATATTGATGCTTTCTTTGGGGACGTGAAAGTCGAACATGAATATTATGCCTATAAAGTAATTGATACCCTCACTCAAGAAACTATTTCAAGGAATCCTTTAGATGATATCCCCCTTATCGAGTTTGAAACACAGGCAGTATGGTTTGAAATCCCATTTGACATTCAAAAACAATTAGAATTAGACAATTATGATTTAGGCGGAACTATCCATGCGATTGAACATGCAATGATCGCTATGGCACCGGCCTTAGCTCAGATATCACGCTGGGATTTAGGCGGGGTTTCAATAGATTTTGATCCAGTAAAACAAAACCCTATAATCTATATATATGATGCATATCGAGGAGGCATTGGAATATCTGAACTGCTATATGAGAAATTAGAAGAATTATTGGAGCTTACTTTCAAGTTAATCGAATCATGTAGTTGTAAAACTCTAAATGGCTGTCCAGCTTGCATAATGTCTAGCCGCTGTGGGAATAGAAATGAGCCATTAGACAAAACGGGAGCACTTTTTCTTCTAAAAAAACTACTTAATCTCACAACCATTTAATTAATGTATTTTTTCCTTTTACTTTATTGAAATCATCAGTACTATAGTAATTAATTTTATTTATTCCCATAAGTTTTTTATATATTCTATTTAAATTTTTAATATTTTCTTGCTTATTATTTAAAATTATATCATTCAATAGTTCATAATATGTACCTTTCATTCCAAATAAAATTCCAAATAATTTTGGACTTATTAAAGCTGAATCTGATGTATTTAAAAATTGATTCTTATATTTTACCGAGTTAGGTAATCTTTTTATCAATTTTGAAATATTCCAATTAGTTCCTATTAAAACTAAAAATGAACTTGGATAATCAAGATATTTTTTTATTTTACTTGCAACTAATTCTGAGTTGGTTTTTCCTCTTTTAAAAAATCCATTTGAAAAATCTATAAGTAAATGTTGTTTTCCCTCTATTTTTCTAATAACAGATTTAATATTTTCAATTTCTTCTTTACTCCTAGAAAACTGATATTTCTGTATGTTTAAATTGATTAATGAAATTAGAGATTTAGTTATAAATTGAAACCCATCGATCCGATGATTTGAGGAAGAAAACAATTCTACTTCTGAATAATAAGTAGATGGGAATTCTTCTTTATTTATATAATAAGATAATAATAAATTCATAATTGAATGAGTTAATACTCCCAAATTTGAAAAATTTCTCGGAATATATCCTAATTCTTTAATCACATCTGAAAATTTCTTCCCATGACGTTTAAGAGCTTCTATAAAACCACGATAATTAATCTCAACCTCTTCGTAGGCAGGTGCCTCATTCTCAGAGAAATCATAAATATCTTGTAATGAAGGTCGTATGATATCTTTGAAAAACTTAATGAGTTCCCTATAGGATTTATTATTATAAATCTTCCAAAATTTATGTTCAAATCCAAGAATCAAATATAAATCTGAAAGATTATATCCTAGTCTTCTTATTGCGTTCCGAAACCCACTATACTCTGAGATCAATTGTTCTTTAAGGGGAGCTTGTTTATCTTTTAAATTGTACTTCATTTTTAATCTTGGGTGTATTTCCTTTACATAGATATCTATTAATTCAGGAAAGTCCATTCCTTGATAATATAATTCTTTTTTTGGTATTAAACCTGCTTCTTTAACAAACTCACCCCAAGCATTTCTAAGTATTCCTTCTTTTTTTGAAGCTTTTCTTACATTATCGACAAATCCCCGATATCCTATTTCTTTACTTTCTAAATCTCGAGTTCTTGGAGCTTCTCCTTTCTTTAAATTGAGTTTAATTTTTACTTCGAGATAAATTTTATTTTTAAATAAATTCAGTAGATCATTATAATTCATACCGGTATATTTCTCTTCAAAATGAGGTTCTAAACCAGCAGCTTTAGTTAGATCGTTAACCCCGATTCCCAACTTACTAATGGCTGCTCTAAATCCTCTAAACCCAATTTCATCAATATCATGAGATTTCGGACTATCTTCAAATTTAAGTAAAATAACTTCTTTATAAAATTTTAATGCTATTTCTTTACTATTTACCCATGCCCACCTAGTATTCAAATTTGAAATATTAATATGGTTTTTTTCAATAAATTTTAGCTCCTCTTCGGTAAAATTATTTATAATAGTCATATTGGTATTTGATTTTCTATATAAGGTATCTACATCAGCTTTAGTAAATTTCTGCGTTAGATTTTCCTCGCAAAATTCAAAATATGCACTAAATCTATCGAATGCAGATAAAAGACATTCTTTATCACTCTTTTGGATTGGATCGAGTCCTAGTAAACATCTACAAGTACCTGTATTTAAGATGTTATCGTAATATTCTTTTATCTCTAATAGTGAAATTTCTTTTTTCTCTTCATTTTTCAATAAACTTTTTTCTTCACTATATGATTTTTCTAACCAAGAAGTTAATAAATGCCTTAATCTAATTGATGGTGATCCGATTTTTTTAGTATTAGAAAACACTTCAGAATGTTTTCGAAGATGCTTTAATAAACGTTCAAATTGCATAGTAATCTCTTTAATACCATTATTGATTGCTTGATGCACAGTACTTTTTTGGTTCCTAATATCCCTTAACTGCTTCTTAGTAATAGTTTTTAAATAAGCTTTCGATAAAGAATCCATATAATTTGAGATGACTTTTGCTCCTCTACCAATTGTTATACAATAAATCCAACTATTAATAAAAGTATTTAATTCATTAGGGTACCTCTTTTCAATAATTTTTAGTAAATTCTTAGGTGGAAGCCCACTTTTGTCAAAGAGACATATTAATGCCGCACTAACAACCTCACCGATTCTTTCCTCTACATATACTAAGGGAAGATTATGCTGCTTACATTTGGGACACTTTCCAAATCCTAAAAAACCCAGTTTTAGAGGCTTTACTCTTTCTATAGTTTTACAACCCATTTGAGGACATATTGCAACTCTGTCTTCATTAAGATTTTTTCGACTTACTTTTGTATAGATTGTCATTCTTTTAATCTCACCTCTAAATCTCGGTGTTCCTTTTTATAATTTTTATAAGTTTGATTTGTTTGTATTAATTCTTTTAGTTCATTAAATAATTGAGCGTAGTTTAACCTTAATTCATCATAATATCCTGAAGCCCACTTATTAAGAATTTTATAAACGATACATGCTTCTTGAGACAAATTTAATATAAATTTAAGTAATAGTGGATATATGTAAATTTCTTGCTCTGAAAGTAGATGAATAATCATGAATAATTTTTTCGTTAGATTCCTTAAATCTTTGATTTGATTCTTATTATCTTCGTTTACTAAAAGACCAAGGATTTTTTTTTTGAGCTCAATTTCGTATGATACTGAATTACCTTTTATTTGAATTAGTAAGTTTATAAACTTCGAAGTAATTTTTTTTAATTTAACCTCAATTTCACTGATACTTTTTTTTGTTTGATAGCAACAAGAAACAGTTTTAGGTTGAAACCTATAATGAATTGTAGCAGCTTTATAATTTAGAAATGTACGAAGTTGTCGTGAAAGTTCCGTTATTTTACTTACTCCCTCTATTTCATATATGCTGTATGGAATATCTTCTGAATCAAACTCTATATATTGACTGTTAAAATTAAAATTCATTTTTATAGTATGACTTTTATTCTTCCCATAATTTCTTTATATTTAAATAAAAAATATAATAAGAAATTCAAAAATAATCATAAGAATTCTAGTTTACCAATGAGCTAATAGAAAAAAATTTCAATAATCGTGTGGTTAAGTTAGCAAGAGAATTTGGGGCAAAAATAGATAATAAAAATATTATTTTTAATAGAGATAATCTCGATGAACTGCTGAATTCATTGGATAGATATTTTAAAGAATGGGAAGAATTAGTGAAAAAAAAATAAAAAAGTATAGGGCTAATAAAAATTGTAAATATTTGATAAAAAGTAGGAAACTAATGTTTTTTATCATATTCTGCTATGATCTCTTTGTCTTTTAATACTAATTAACCTAATTTCATATTAAAATGTATATTATAATTCTTACTAATTAAGTCACCTTCAACAACTTTTCATAAATTAATGAGACCTAGAGCTTTTAATCTCTCTTCTGAGGGTTTCCCCGAGTGTATAGACCATCCACGATACTCATAAAACAATTTTCTTAGTTTAGTAAAGTTAGGTGTTTTTCCTGCTGAACCACCCGATTTAAATGGTTTTAACAATATATTGGGCAGGTGTTCATTGGCAATATTAAGTCCCATTTTAAGATTAAATAGTCGTTTCATTGTCAAAATACGCTCTCCAAAGAGCTTGATTTGATTAATATCGCATTTTATTCCAGTCGCGGCTTCGATTATTGCCGCATTTTGAGAGGGTAATGGATTACAAAAAGAACACATAATCATAGAACTATATAATGCCCGATAATCCATATCAATACTGCAATATTTTGCCATACCTTCACCATCGCTATATCTATCTATAATTTCCATACCAATTTCTTCTAATGGGACTCCAACTAAAGTAAAATAGGGATCACAAGCATTATGAGAGGGACCTCTATATGCTGCACCCATACCATAAGCTATAGCCATTCCAAAATTAGAACGAAGGTCATGATACGTTATCTCTAATCCAACTACAGTAGCTATTTCTTCCTTAGAAATATTAAACTCCCTTGCTAAAACATTTGAACCCTCTGCTAATACATTTCCAATTCCCTCTCTATATGAAATTTTTTTTAATAAAATCTCAATTAAACTAATATCTCCCCACTGTGGTTTGAGATCATCGATTTCTTCAGAATTAATATTTCCTAACTCATAGTGATGGATGAGACATGCGATTGTACCGCCAGAACTGATGGTATCAATCCCGTAATCAAAACATAAGGTATTCAAATGAACTATTGCTTTCAGATCATCATTCAAAAGTAAACTACCAAAGCTAACAATTGTTTCATATTCAGGACCTTCTATTTCCTCAGTTTTATATTTTCCTTCTTCTATTTTGACGCGACGTCCGCACCCAATAACACAAGAATGACAAAATCTATTTTTTGTTAAAATAGTTTCTGCCATTGTTGCGCCTGAAATATTATATGCTTTTTCCCATTCTGTTTCTGTAAAATATTTTATCGGTAATTCTCCTGTAGTATTATACATATCCAAACCTCCCGAAGTTCCTAATGCTGTCAGTACTTGAGTCCCAAATGATGCCTTTACCGTATCTCTTGCATTTTTTATTGCTATTTTTAATTTATCAGGATCATGAACCTCAATATTAGTATTTGATCCCTTAACAATTATTGCCTTCAAATTTTTTGAGCCAAAAATAGCACCCATGCCCGTTCTTCCAGCAGCCCGTTCCTCAGAGATAATATTAGCGTACTTTACTAAATTCTCGCCAGCAGGTCCTATGCACGCAACAATTGCTTTCTCATTTCCAAATAGTTCTTTTAATCTCTTTGTTGTATATGCTGTTCCTTTACCCCATAACAGATTAGCTTCTTTAATCAAGACATTTTCATCCTTAATTTCAAGATAAACTGGACTTTTAGCTTTACCCCTAATTATGATTCCATCATAACCCGCTTTTTTAATCTCCGCTCCAAACCAGCTACCACAATTTGACTCCCCCCAGATATTTGTATAGGGCGATTTTGAACAGATAACCCATCGCCCCGTATTTGGAGCAAAAGTGCCATTCAAAGGGCCGTTCATAATCATGATGATATTGTCTGGAGAAAGAGGCTTCGTATCTTTCTCAATTTTATCGTATAAATAGCGACAAGCATATCCCGCACCTCCAAGAAATAAACGGGCTATATTCTCATCTAATTGCTCAGTCGAAATCTTATTCGAGGTTAAATCCACTTTTAATAATTTTCCTCTGAATGCTTTTAACATCTCTCTTCACATCATAACGGTTTTAGTAATGCAAAATAAAATTCATTTTGTATTTATGATTCTATCTCTTTTTTATTATAAGCTCAAGTAAACCTAACTTTTTTATGATCTATTAAAAAAATTTTTTTATATTATAAATCGTGTTTAACAACAATGAATGCCAAATCGGATTTGAGTTGGGAAGATATTATATCTCCTACAATGACTCCAGAGGCTTATATGAATAAGTTTTGGGATAAGATTAAGCTAAATTATGAAACTTATGAGCCCAAAACAGAAATTCTCGAACAGATAACTAATTTTTTAACCTCAAGAAAAGAAAAGTTGAGAATTGCTGTCTTAGGTGCAGAGTGGTGTCCAGATTGCAATAGAAATTTACCTCGGATGATTAAAATTATTAGAACTTTAAAAAATCTAGATTTTGATTTTAAAATACTATATGGTATTATGGTCAATGCTCTCCATAAACCCGGAGAACCGTTATGGCATAAAACAAGATCTCCTCCCGAAGTGATTGACCCAAAGTTTGATTTGAAAGCCATTCCTACGTTCTATTTCTTCAATTCTTCTAGAAATTTACTGGGGGTTATAGTAGAGAACCCTAAAACACAATCTACACTTGAAGAAGATCTCTTAGCAATATTACAACAGAATCAATGAGTTTTTTCAAGCTTAATTTGATTCTAAATCCTCCCTCTTTTTTCATCAAAATTTAAATTTTCATGTGGTTATATTAATTCTATGTCCAAACTAAAAGTTAAAAAAGTTATAATATTTAAACATGGCGTCTCTTATTACATTCTCGAAGGAAATCTGAAAGGCTCTGATAATTTTGAACTTGAGTTTAAAATCGACGAAATGGACGATGTTTTAAAATCTCTTTTTGTATTAGATACCAGTGAAAAAGGCTATATTAGCTCAATTTCTTATGATGCGGCATTAGACACCTCTCAATTGCTGAAGTCAATTATGCTTAATATTCCTGATATCAATTCATTCACTTCACTCATCAGTCAGATTAAGGGTGCTCAAGTTAACGTGACAATAAGTGGTAACAAGAGTTTATCTGGTAGGATAATGGGTATTGAAGAAAGCGAAAAGATAGTAAAGACCGAAAAAGTGATTGATAAAATCTTAATCATTTTACAAGATGATGATGTTATCTCGAAACACTCATTCGATGAGATCAAATCCGTTGATATTTTAAACGAGGAAATAAAGAAAGACTTGAAATTTTTTCTTAACACAGTGATTGCTGGAAAAAGAAAAGATGCGAAGAAAATTCTCATCAACTGCGAATCGGGAGGTAAAGATGATGTCGAAAGAAATATCTTTGTTTCCTATATCAGAGAAAGCCCCATTTGGAAAACTTCATATCGCTTAATTATGAGCGTTGAACAAGCAACCGAGGAAAAATGCTTACTTTCAGGGTGGAGTCTTATAGAGAACACCACAAATCAAGATTGGGAAGATATTGAGGTAACCCTGGTCGCTGGTATGCCGGTATCTTTCAAGTATGAATTTTACCGACCAATCTTTATCCAAAGACCCGTCATTAAACCCCCAAAAGTGTTAAGTGTTCAACCAACTGAAATTGAAGAAGGTTTAGAAACAGAGCGATATGAAGACTTTGCCATGGCTGAAGCAGAGGCTCGACCTGCAGCAAAGATGATGAAAAGGGCAGGAGTAATGGCATCAAGACCACTCCCCGCCCCAAGTGGAACAGCAGGTCTTGGAGCAATGCGATCAGTCATGTCCGATGAAGCGGTATTTGATAAGTTCAAAGCTCAAACCAATATTCAAACCAAGGATTTAGGAGAATTATTCGAATATAATATCTCAAACCCGGTATCCATAAAAAGAAAACAATCCGCTTTAGTGCCAATTTTAACCGAGGTTATAAAAGCAAAGCGGGTATTACTTTACAATAAGAACGAGTATGGTAAAAACCCAAATGTCTGTTTAGAAATCACCAATAACACCAATCTCACCCTAGAACGAGGGCCAGTAACCATAATTTATGATGATAACTTAGCAGGGGAAGCAATAATTCCCTTCCTAAACAAGGATGATACACGATTATTGAACTACGCGGTTGAACAAGCGGTAATTATTAATCATGAGGTAAAATCTGAGAATAAAAATATTCATAAAGTGAGCTTTGGTGGAGGAAATGCCACAGAATACTATTTTACAAATCAAATGACCACCTATAAAATAAATAATAAAACCAATGACGAAAAAGTGCTGTATCTAGACCATCCTAAATCGTATGACTATAAATTTATCGAAAAACCAATTGAACCCGAAGAAACTCCCAATTATTGGCGCTTTAAATTAACATTAAAACCAAAAGCAGTAATTAATTTCAATCTAAAAGAACAACGCGAAATATCATCCAGTTATTATCTATGGAATTGGTCAAAAGAGGACTTTATGCGAAAAACAACCTTTTATGTGAAACAAAAATTTATCGATGCTAATATCGAAACTCAATTAAAAGAGATCGCAGAATCAGTCCAACACTTCAATGAGTTAAAAGACAAACGAGAGAAACTCTATCAAGAACGAGATATGATGACGGATGAGCAAAATCGACTCCGCGACAATATTTCCGTTCTGGGTGAGGATAATCAATCGGTTACCTTAAAAGAACGCTATGTAAAAAAGCTTAATGATCAAGAGAATACGTATGAAACTATTTCTTTTGAACTCAAAACTCTCGATAAAGAAATAACTAAATTAAACAAAACTATTGACAATCAAATGAATAAATTGAAAGCCTGATGAGTTCATTTTGCCTTTCGCCTATTTTTTCCTCTTTTTTTAAACCTATTTTAATTAATAAATTTATGTTCGATCTTTTTATAGAAAAAAAATTAAATTATGCATGATTTATCATAATTACCTAAAAAGGTGTGAAATATGAGCATTGATGATCTTCAAGACCAAGTTGACACTTTATTAGAAGAACGCGATAAACTTGAGGAAATATGCGATACCCTCCCAAGATGCGAGGAAGACGACGGGTGCGACACTTGTGAGACTTACGCGAAAATTGCTAAAATAGACGAGAAAGTAGAAGAGCTAGAAGATAAAATCGAAGAACTATTGGGAGAAGATGAAGTAGACGAGGACTAAAATGTTCTAAATTAACTTTAATCTTATTTTTTTCTATTATTTTACTCTTTTTATCTTTTCTTATCACTCCATATAGATAGATCATATGCTTTTGCTCTTAATCGAGTCATTATTTAGAGTTTCTTTTTTCTTATAAATGACTCTTTGAACAAAAATTAAAAAAGAAAATCATATTTGTGATTATGTATTTTCAAACAATTTTAAAAATTCCAAGTTGTGATCAAATTTGAGCGAAAGAAAATTTAAAGTCCAAGCTATTAATGATGAAATTTTAGAAAAATTCAATTTGAAAAATCGCTATGCCTTTCTGAATAACAATCTTACCTCGATTTTATCTCCAAAAGAGTTCAATTTCTTGAGAGAAGTTCAGCGATTTTGTATGCGCTATGAGAAAAAAAATAATATCACGCACGGACCCAATGAGGATATCTATGATTGGGTAAAAGATTTCGGGGAAAAAGGCTACATCACCAGACAGCACACCTTTGATGTGTGCGATGTGCATTATGATGACTGGGGGCTAGCAGCTGACCTGATGAGAAACATAGCTCTTGATATGTTTGACCCACAGTTCGCGATGGGTGGCGGGGCGACCGTACTTGCCATTAATCCCGTATATGAGCATCATGAGAATGTTCCTCAAAGACTGGAAGCTCTAAAGGATATGGTCACGGGAGTTTCTCCTGGAGCAATTCTCATCACCGAACCGGAACGGGGCTCTGATGCAGTGCACCAGTTGACCACCTGCACTCCACAGGATGATGGTAGCTTCCTACTAAACGGAATTAAGATATTTAATACTAATGCCCCCCGATCTAAATGGGTCGTAGCTTATGCTACTCAAGAGGAAAATAATGGAAACCTGATGGCTCAGTTTCTTATAAATACTGGCTGGGAGGGCTTTGGAATTGAGCGGGTTAATATTCCATGGGTTCCGAAACTTTTCTTAGGCAAAGAGACGCTAAATGATGTAAGGGTTCCAAAAGAGTATATATTAGGACCAGTAGGAAAAGGACGTGAACATATGTTTGAGGGTCTCGTACCTGAACGAATCTCGATTGCCATTATGGGTGTGAGTGAATGTTGGGGCGCTCTTTCTCACGCTGTCATCTATGCGAATGTAAGAAAACAATTCAATCAAGAAATTCTCAAATTCCAAGGAGTTGGGTTCCTATTGGCTGATCTATGGGCTCGTACGACCAATTTGACAATAGGTCTTCTGAAATTTTGTGAATCTTTCGATGAGAAGTATGAGAAATTCGGTGGAGATATACCAAAGAACATTTCTCAAGCCATGGTTGCCTCAGCAAGTCAATTTAAATATCAAGCCGCAAAACTTTCCAAAAAAGTATGCTATGAATGTGCTAATGCTATGGGTGGCGCTGGTTTATGCGATAATACTTTAATGCATGACTACTTGAATATCTCAAGAATCCAGGAAATAGTAGGAGGAAGCAGACAAATACAGCAATATATCATGTCACTTTCATTGAGACAGCTTTATAAAATGTCCGTCAGCTAATTTAATCAGACTAATTTAATCAGACGTGATAAAAAGTTTTTAATATTTTTTTTCAATTTTAATTTTTTTATTTGATTATAATAGCTCCTTTATTAATGGCTAAATTGCATATTTCACTTTTGAATTCATAAAAATTTTTTAATATATTATAAATTTACTTATTCAATGAAATTCTCTCTTATTTAGACGCTAATGAAGATAAAAAAAGGATATTTTAAAAACATTGGAGATAATTTAACTTTACGAGTCTCTATTGGTGGTACAGAAGAACTACAAAAATTTCTTTCATTTAATCTAATTGTGCATCAAGACGAATCATTAAAAAAATATATAAGTCGCTTGTATATAGAGCATCCAAAGAAAGACGAAGTTTATTGGATTTATATCGAAGAAAATAATTCTCATAAAATAGTGTCTTCAATTACTCTAATGCCCTTAGAATGGAATTTTAATGCGATACTAATCCCTCTATGTGAAATGGGACTTGTAGGAACTCTCCCGGAGTATAGAAATACGGGGCTTATAGGAATAATGAATAAATTATATGAACAAATTATGAAACAAGAAGGATATCTTCTTTCTGTACTTAGAGGTATTCCCTGTTATTATCGAAGATTTGGATACGAATTTGCTTTTAATCTTGATGAGCGTATCCTATTAAATAACAATAAAATTCCATCGAGAAAAATCGAAAAGATTTCTTTTCAAAAAGCTACGAAACAAGACTTAACTTTTATTAAATCGGTTTACACTAAAGAAAAAGAAAAGTTTTTTATTTCAAATAGATTCAATTCAGATTGTTTCATGTATAAGTTCATGAATGATGATTTTGACAATAATTTTTTAAGCACATTTCTAATCAAGATAAATGGAAAGCCAAATTCCTTTTTTTCTCTTGGTATGTCTTATGACAATGTTGCTTTTTCACTTATCGTTCCGGAAGTCAATGAAGAGATTATGATTTCGATTTTACAATTTGTTAAAAACCTGAATGCAGAAAAGAAGCAAATTATCTTTCACGTAAATTCAGACACCAATTTTGGCCATTATATTTGCTCAATAGGAGGACAGAAAGATTTAGGTTACGGCTGGCAAATTAGAATCCCAAATATCAGAGCATTTTTGCGAGCTATTATTCCGATATTAGTACAAAGAATCGAAGAATCTTCCCATAAAGGATTGTCTCAAGATATTGTAATAAGTGATTATAGGGAAAGTTTTACTCTACAATTCAAAAATGGAAAAGTTACAAATGTTGAGGTAATGCAAGGATATCCTACCGCAGGAAGTTGCGATGTTCAAATACCTAATTCACTTTTAATAAAATTACTTCTTTCAGATAAATCGTTTGAAGAAATTAAATATATCATCAAAGATTCAATGTTAAAACCAGAATCAGAAAAATTAATCCAAATTCTCTTTC
>CAYUTF010000037.1:0-28742 GCA_964447495.1 uncultured archaeon | reverse complement strand
ATAATAGAAACTGATAAAATAGCATCTATGAAACATAAAATCATTAATATTGGTCATGTTAATAAAAATGAATTAGATAAATTATATCGTGATTCACAAATAACTTTTGTCCCGTCGTTTTACACTGAGGCTTTCGGAAGAGTTATTATTGAAAGTATTGCAAACAAAACCCCAGTAATAGTCTCGCCAAACTGCGGAGCCAATTCCTTTTTTATTAATAAAGAATTTTTAAAAGAAGTACCATTAAAATTATCTCTATGGAAAAATATGATTGAAGAAGTAGTGGAGAAACCTCCAGTTATCACAAATGATGACGTTCAGGATCTTTATACCCTTTTTTCTATAAAGAAAAGTAAAGATGATTTATCAAAAATAATTAAAGATATTTTAATTGAAACAAAAAAGAAATTGGTTTAGTTATAATGAAAGTTTTTAATAACCTCCTTAAAAAAGTAGATTTTATAAAAACTACTAAGATGTATAAATTTTTTCAAGAAATCTTATACTCCTCAGTAATTAAAATTTTTTCCAGATTCTACAGTGATGATGTAGATGATAAGTTAATACTATTAAGTACTTACGGTGGAAATGCATTCATAGATAATATTAAATATATATTTTTATATTTAAAGAAAAATACAGAGTATAAGCCGATAATCATTACCTCATCTCAAAATTTATTAAAAGAACTTAATGCGAAAGGGTACACAGTGATTAATAAATTCAGCTTGATGACAATTAGATTATTACGAAAAGCAAAATTCATTTTTACCACCCATGGAGTTTTTGATGTCTTACCTATTGATTTCTCTCCCGATACTATATTTGTATGTACGTGGCATGGAGTTCAAAATAAAAGAAATCAAACCTCTCATGGCCCGATTGAGTATAATAAGTTTGCTAAATTATGTAAATTAAAAATCGTGAATGAAGATTATATGGATTATTTTGTTACTCCTTCTGGTACTCAGAAAGATAAAAAACTTATTGTAAATTATTTTCAAATTTCTCCAAGAAAAATTCTAAGCACGGGATATCCAAGAAATGATATTCTTTTTAATGAAACTCCTAAATTTAAAACAAATCTAAGAAATAAATATAAGATAGACAACGAAATAAAAAGAATAATATTATATGCTCCAACATTTCGAGATAATAATTTTACGGCTAAATTCCCCCTATCTAAAGATGAATTAGTAGAATTAAATAACTTATTAAAAGCATCAAAGTCATTCTTGATAATGAAAGCTCATATGTTTGAAAAGGTTGTCAATTTTAAAGACTATTCTAATATAAGGAGAGCACCTCAAAATGCAGATATCCAAGAACTATTATATTTAACAAATCTTTTAATTACTGACTATTCTTCCGTGTATTGCGATTTTCTATTATTAAACAGACCAATTTTATTCTTCACTTATGATTTTAAACAATTTATGGAAAAGGGACGAGGATTCTATTATAATTTTGAGAAAATAGCACCAGGTCCATTAATATACACAGGAAGAGAATTAATCGATGCAGTAAAAAATATCGATGAAATTGATAAAAAATATAAAGATAGGAGATTAGAAACAAGAAACTTGTTTCACAAATATGTTGATGGTAATTCTACAGAAAGACTATTAAAGGTTCTCAATATTATTTAATGAAGGTAATTTTCTTTCTTTTTAATATTCTAACCTCTTAAATGGAGTAATTAGATAATATCCAAATTAAAGGGTTTTAGTTTGTTTGATTTACCAAAATTTTCTTTTAATTTAGCATATTCAAAATCATTATCCACATCTACCCAAATAGTATGCGGAAAATCAAAATATGAAACTTTTAAATTTGATTTAATAGTAGAAATTACAATATCGGAAACTCCGAATTTATGATTAGATGCTTCAATTTCATCAGAAATTTTTATTATTGGATTTCTCTTCATGATAAAAACCCCCATATCAAGCCTATTATATTTAGGGATTTGTTTTCCTATATTTTTAATGGAAAGCTCTTTTCCAAAGACTTTGGTGCAATCGTCCAAATCGTAAATACCCTTAATCTTCATTGGATCTGTAGCTAATAATACATCTTCTTGTCGATAATTCTTTATTAATATTTCATAGATGTTGTCAGAAAAAATATGATCTGCCATAGAAAGCATGAAACTCGAAGATTTAACAGTACTTACTCCTAAAAATAAACTATAACCATTTTCTCGTTCTGAATATTTATTTTCAATCAAATTAATCGACAAATCTATAGTACTTAAATTAGTCTCCTTACAAAAATCGTAATAACAATTTATTAAATTTGATTTATCGACCATTTCATCAACAATTATATTAATTGTTCTAATTCCCGCATGATACATAGCGGTAATCACATAATTCAATATAATAGTTTTCTTGAGAGGTAAAAGAAATTTCTTAAATGAATGATCATCAAAATTGAATCGAGAAGAGAATCCTGCGGCTAAAATTATACCTTCCAAAGTAGCATCAAACCATAGTTAATATTGAATATAATATATAATCTAAGAAAAATACATAATTAAAAATAATTATCGTTCACGCTTTCTTTCAATAAACTCAGTAACCCATTGTTTTGCCGTTACATCTGAAGGAGGTTGTATATGTGGATGTTTAAAACAGAAAGAACTTATGCTTTCTAAGCGTCCGGCGATACCCCGATCCAATGCGAGTTTCATAACACGAATAATATCTAACATAACCCCTGCTGAATTTGGTGAATCTTCTACCCGAATTTTTAAATCTAAAACTAAAGGTAAATTACCATAAGTAACACCATCAATTCTAATGTAGCATATTTTTTTATCTCCCAGAAAGGGAACATAATCACTTGGTCCAATGCGACATTTAATTGGATATGGTAAGACTGAAGTAACTGCCGAAGTTTTCGATTTACGTTTAGTTGTTAACCGATCTTCAAGTTTCATATTGTAGAAATCCCCGTTCCCTCCGATATTTAACTGATATGTGCTATTTACAACTACTCCTCTGTCTAAGAACATTTTAGTTAACACTCTATGGGCAATAGTTGCACCAACTTGAGATTTAATATCATCACCAGCACATGGTAATCCCTTGGTCTTGAATTCTGTTGCCCAATCTTTATCACCTTCAACTTGTTCAGACACGATAAATTCAGGAATCCCATTTATAAACCCACATCCTGCATCGAGTGCTGCTTGAGCGTAGATTCGGGACGCTTCATAACTGCCTACGGGTATAATATTAATCAAAATCTCTGCGTTATTTTCTCTTAGAATTTGAGCAACATCAACTGGTTTTACTTTGGTATCATCATAGGCTTTAAAAAAATCATAGGTTGATATTGAATGATCCTCATTTTTGTAACATCCATCTGAAATGGGTCCAGGATAGCATAACGCACCCGTTTTTGGCATATCTTCTGGATTGATAATATGTTGACAACAATTAGGCTCTTCATATATCGCTTCCGAGATATCCTTATTGATCTTTCTCTCAGATATATCAAAAGCAGCAACCACTTTTATATGGCGGGGGAGATATCCACCGATACTAGGATTCATTAATCCATTTATATACATATCTTCCTCTTTAATGTTTTTATAATATTCAATGCCCTGAACCAGTGCTGAAGCACAATTTCCAAGACCTGCGATAGCGATCCGAATTTCTTTATTATCACTCATTTATATACCTCTTCTTACATTATTCCTAATATAAAATTTGCTAAATCTCTACTGGCTTCACTGGGATTTTTTGGAGCTTTTGGTGGATTTTTAAACCCATATGCTGAAATTTCATTGATTGGACCAGCATTGCCTTGACTTAACGCTATTTTCGTAGCACGAATCACATCTGCTAATACAGATCCCCCATTCGGACCATCTTCGGTTTGAATTTTAATATCCATAATAACTTCAGAGCCCATAAATCCCTCTCCTACAATCCAAAGCATGGTATTTCTTTTATTTCCTAAAAATTCAACCCAATCAGAAGTTCCTGCAACTATTGGAGCACTAATATTCAATGCTCCTGCAACAGTCATACTTTTTATTTTTCGCTTTCTTTCTCGTGTTCGATATATGGTATTTAAACTTTCTGAGCCCCCTCCTACATCAAGAGCATAACTTTCTTTTATATTGACTCCTCTATCAAGCATTTGTTGTAGAATCATTTTATGCAAAATAGTTGCTCCAAATTGATCTTGCAAATCATCTCCTATTAATGGAAGCCCTTTATCATAAAATTTTTTAGCAAATTCTGTATCAGTTGCTACATTTGTAGGTGTGGCATTAATAAAAGCACAGCCTGCTTTTAGAGCTTCATTGGCATAAAATCTAACAGCATTATCTGCGCCAGAAGGTAAAAGACATAAAATCATTTCCGCACCCTTAGATATGAAATATTCGGAGAGGTCAATTGATTTTTGATCTGCGGGATTAATCTTATTTTGCGTTTGATTAATGACCCCATCAAGAATTTGTCCCATTTCAACTTTTACATTAAAAGCTTCTTGAAATTCTACCATTAAATCTAAATCATTTTCTAATATTGCTTCAGATAGATCCTTTCCAACCTTATCTTTTGAAACATCAATTGCTGCAACAACCTCTATATCTGATATTTTATATCCCGCTAAAGTTGATCGTAATAGTCCTTCTTTTTTCGATCCTCGATAGTATTCTATGCCTTGAATTAAAGCACTAGCACAATTGCCAATCCCTATGATTCCAATTTTAATTTTACCCATAGAAATCAATGTAGAAAATTTAGTAATAATTATAAATTATTATATGATTTAAGAATATTGATAGAAATAGGTTTAGACGAGTTTTTTAATAATTTGGATAATATTAATAGTTTTTTAAATATTAAAAGATAAGATAAAATAATAAGAATTTTTAGATATTCAAAATTCATTATAGCCTTATAAAATAATGAAAAGCTTCAAAGTTCGATCTTTATTTTGGAAATCATTTTTATTCCTTTCACTTCTTGTAATTTATTTCATATTTTTGACAATATATCTTCCCTCTTCTGCAACTGTTCCCATTATTCTATTAATTGGTTTTGCACTCTTTATAATTGGAATTTTTTATTTTTTCCGATATCCTTCAAATACAGACCATCAAAAAAGCTCATTTAAATTTCAATTTACAAACGAAGAGGCAATTTTTCTTATCATAATAGTGTTAATGATCATCACATTCAATATTGCTCCAATAACTTTTTCTCAAATGGCAATAGATTGGCATCAAGTGTCTGCATTGAATGTTTTTAGAGCGGTTGTATTTTTACTTGGAAGTGCATTCATTCCAGGTTCTTGCCTTATCAAGATATTTTATCCCAACATGACTCTTCATAGAAAATTAAAGGTCGAACCTTTCTTTCTCAAAATAATTTTATATCCGGTCCTCTCATTTTGTTTTCTTGGAAGTGTATCATTAATTCTTGATCAGTTAGGACTGTTAAGAGATTATTTCTCTATATCACTGTTCTTAATATTAATATCACTATATATTCTAAGAGTTATCATTGAGATACGTAGAAATAGAATAAAATCGTTAATTGAATTAAACAGTATAGAAGTATCGAGAAACACAGCCTTTATTATTTATATGGCAATCGCTATCATAATAATTGCTTTAAGTATTCAATTGTTCACGAAATATTTATTCGGATTAGACGCGTGCAGGGCTTCTAATTATACTAACTATATTGGGAAGGTGGATACCACTCCCAATGATAAATTTTATACCTATGCAATATATTGGAGTTATATAATTTTTAGTTTTAGCTCTTTAAGTGGTATTCCCGTCATGAATATCGGTGCAATGATGTTTCCTTTCATCTATTTATTCATTTGTTCCGTATATCTATTCATGAAATCATTATTGAATACACTCCAGGAAAAATTTGCGATCCTCGCAACAATTCTCACCGTTAGTTTTTCTAGTCTATTTTATATTTATCAATCTGTAAATGCATATGAGAACGTTTCGATGTTTGTTTTTGATGCCATATTCAATTTCCGCTATAAAGGATTTGCAATCATTTTATTTTTTTTATCAATCACCTTGATAACGACTACTTTTAAAAGTTCTAATATAATAAATGCAAAAAAATTATTCAAATCTGAAGAATTGAGTCTTATAATTATCGGTACTTACTTTTTAATTCAAAGCTTCATGATTTATTTCCTACCCATTATTCCCGCAGTAATTTATATCTTTATTATGATTATTTTTTCTCCTAATAGACAAAAAACAATTTTACATGCATTCGTTTGTTTCTTCATCTTTTTCATGTTCTTTTTGGTTTTCGATTTGGTTTATAACTTCTTTTTTAGTTGGTCTGCCATGGCACGCTTGAATTATTTCTTTAAGATTAATTTAATTATTGATAGTTCGAGTTTTTTCATAAGGCTTCTTTATAATGCATTTATGATCTATTTACTATTATTTACCATTCTTATCATAACATATGTTCTATTTGTTAAGTATTATCAAAAACTGAGAAAATTGCATGTTCTAAAAGTTCAGTTTAAACCAAGCAAATTTCTCTTACAGATATTGCTTTTAGTTTTCACAGGATTTTTCATTTTAGACATTTTCTTAAATCTTATCAGGACCTTAAGAGACCTTTACTTTTTTACCTTATTTCTTCATCTTTTTTTTTTTTATATAGGTTTTATAGGAATAACCGCCATATATTTAATTTATTTTACCTATAAGAAAGATCAGAGATTAACCTATATTTTATTCAATTGGTTTATTATTACTTTTATTTCCGCTTTAGGTGTGTTTTTTTTATACTGGATAAGTAATCCCTTTTCAAATCCTCTAACTCTTCCAGGAAAGAGTTTGGGGACTTCATATTATTGGTTTGACAGATTATGGCATTATTCCATAATTCCTCTCAGTATTTTAGCAAGTATCGGTATTATTGAGTTTAGAGCCTATGTTAAAAAAGCTGGAAGAGTTAAATTAAAAGGTTTTAGAGGAAAATCAGGTCAATGGTTTGGTGTATCAGTATTGATTTTTTTTTGCCTTTCAAATACTATTATCTCTGGTATGTTGATAAATAATCATGGTTATAAAGTCATAAATGATGAGGAGGCTCAAATATCAGGATGGGTATCGGAAAATTTACCTCGCAATTCTAATATTCTTGTTGATGGGGGCCAGTTATATAAATTTCTTGATGACATAGCTAAAGTAAATGTGTATTTGATTGATGAGACAATTGAAGCTGCAGATAAAGAAATTGATATTTGGACCACCTACAAAAATCTTGCTCCTAATTGTAGTATTGAATATTATCATTCCTATAAGGGATCAGAAGATGTGATCGAAATTAATGATAGCAATAATAATGAAAATGTGTCTGTTTTAACCTATTTTAATTCAGATAGGAGCTATGGAATAATCAATTTTTCTATTCAAACCTCAAATGCGTCTAACATCTTTAATATTAATTTTGGAACGGGTTCTTACCTTGTAGCTATTGCTATAAAAGTGGAAGCTAATGCTATTTATGGTTACAACGGTAGTTTTTATCAAAAAGTTATGAACATTTCGAATAACCTATGGTACGAAATAAGAATAATTTTTAATGCAGAATCTGAATACTACCCAAGTTTAGGTGATTACCAATGGAAAATGGTAATTAATGATACAGATTATGGTCCCTACTTTTTCCAAAATAACATAACTAGAATTACATCTCTCAATATGTATACTTTGGATCCCGATTCAGGTTATTCTATTTACCTTAAGGATTTTACTTTTTCTTGGAATCCTAACTATAAATATGAATATTGCTTATTTACTTATTTGACTATTTTTGATTATTTGAGAATTAATGAGTTCTATTATCTTATCCTATCTGATGAGAGCAATGAATATCAAGAAAGAGCTAATAACTACGTAGATATATGGAATGTCCTTATACCTGAACACTTTAATGAAACATTGTATATCTACAAGAATTTAACGATATTTAGAAATAATAATATCTAAATTTTTTTTTGTATAAAATTAAATGTTAATTTTATAACAATATAATGATAATCTTGTCATTTTACAAGAATCAAAATCATTTTCAAAAATTAATTTATTAAACTTTTATTAATAAATTTAATTAATAGAAATTAATCAAAATAAAGTCAAATAGTAAAGTGGTTTTATATTAAAGGAATTATCCTAGCGGGCGGAACGGGTACTAGATTATTTCCTCTAACTAAAGTTACTAACAAACATCTCTTACCAGTTTATAACGAACCAATGATCTATAAAGTGATAAAAACACTTACAAATTCAAGAATTCATGACATAACAATAGTTTTAGGGGGTGAAAGTGTCGGTGATTTTATTAAGTTATTAGGAGACGGTTCGAAATTTGGTGCTAATTTTAATTATGTTTATCAAAAAAAAGCAGGGGGAATCGCAGAAGCGTTAAGTTTAACTAAGAATATAGTCGAAGGTCACAAGATTGCTGTGATTTTAGGAGATAATATCTTTGAAGACACATTTGAAAAGGAATTTATTGAATTCGAAGAAACTAATAAACATGATTGTATTTTATTTATAAAAGAAGTGGATGACCCAACTCGTTTTGGTGTAGCCGAACTTGATAAAGACTTTTTAATTAAGAATATTGAGGAAAAACCGAAAATCCCTAAAAGTAGTTATGCTGTAACGGGATTATATCTTTATAATGAGAAAATATTTGATATAATTCAGGAAGTAATTAATGAAATAGGATATTCATCTCGGGGAGAATTAGAAATATCTGACGTAAACAATCAATATATTAGAAGAGGCAAAACAATTTCAAAAAAAGTTAAAGGATTTTGGTCTGATGCTGGTACTTTTGATACACTATTAAAATCAAGTAATTTTATTAAATCTTTAAGAAGTAAGAAATAAAAATTGTAATAACTATAAAATTATAAAATTAAGATAAAATGGAAAGATTATGGATTTAATTAAAGGAGTTATATTAAAAGAATTGAAACCAATTTTAGATGAGAGAGGGTATCTCCAAGAATGTTTTAGGTCAGACTGGCCAATGTATAAAAAATTTGGGCAAGTTTATATAACTGTTGCTTTTCCTAATGTAGTAAAAGCATGGCATTCTCATAAAATTCAAACTGACAACATGGTGTGTATTAAAGGAAATGCAAAATTGGTCCTCTACGATGACAGAAATGCCTCTCAAACATTTAAAAAAATAAATGAATTTTTTTTTGGAGAAAAAAATCCCCTTTTGGTAAGTATTCCACCAAATGTATGGCATGGATTTAAAGCGATTGGAGGAAAAGAAATTATGGTAATCAACTGTCCTACAGAGCTTTACAACTATTCTGAAGCAGATGAGTATCGTTTACCTTATAACACAGATAAAATTGAATATAATTGGGATATAAAGATGGGTTAGTAATAAGAATATAAAGATTTTGTGTAATATGACAACAATATTAGTTACAGGTGGGATGGGTTTTATAGGGAGTAATTTCATAAGATTTATTCTTAATTTAAACCAAGATTTTAAAGTTATAAATGTCGATAAGCTCACCTATGCTGGAAATCCCGAAAATTTAAAAGGAATTGATAGCAATTTCCCTAGTAAATATGAGTTTTATAAAATGGATATTAGTGATTTTGAAACTATTGATAAGGTAATTAAACAAAAAGATATTGATTACTTAATAAATTTTGCGGCAGAAACACACGTAGACCGTTCACTCAATAATCCAACTTTATTTTGTGATACAAATATTGCAGGAACAATAAGTTTATTAAATTCAGCAAAAAAAAACAGGATAAAAAAATATTTGCAAATATCTACAGATGAAGTTTATGGCTCATTAAATTTTGAAGACCCCCCTTTCACTGAAAAAAATCATTTAGCTCCTAATAATCCATATTCCGCTAGTAAGGCATCTGCGGATCTTATAATAAGAGCTTATCATAAAAGTTTTAATCTTCCTATAAATATTACTCGCTGCTCGAATAATTATGGTCCATATCAATTCCCTGAAAAAGTAATCCCTTTAATGATAAGTAATGCTTTGGAGGATAAAGAATTACCAATATATGGGAAAGGAATAAACATAAGAGAATGGATACACGTAGAAGATCATTGTAAAGCAATATTAAAAGTGTTATTAGAAGGAACTGATGGAGAGATTTATAATATAGGAGGAGGTTCGGAGATCGCGAATATTGATTTAGTTAAGAAATTATTAAAAATATTAAATAAACCCGAATCACTCATGAGGTTTGTTAAAGATCGTCCTGGACATGATTTGCGATATGCTATCGATCACTCTAAAATTACAAAGGAATTAAATTGGAAACCAGAGATTAAATTAGAAACGGGATTAGAAAAAACAGTCAACTGGTATATAAAAAATAAAGAATGGCTAAACAATGTAAAAACAAAGGATTATCTTACGTATTATGAAAAACAATATCAAAATCGATAGAGATCAAAAAAAAATCTTAATTATTGGTGCTAACGGCTTTTTAGGTACAAATATCATTCAAAATCGAGGTAGAAATGGAAAATTCTATCAAGATTCTTTTTATATTGCTGCAGATCTCTATGATAATAATATTGAGAAAGGAATCCCGTTTCATTTCATTGATATTACAAATCATAAGAGTACGTATAAAAAAATTGTAAAAATCTCTCCTGATGTCATAATACTAACGGCTGCGATGACAGATGTTGATCAAAATGAAATAGAGAAAGAACTTGCTAAAAGAATAAACACGGAAGGACCAAAAAATGTATTAGCTGCTTGTAAGAAAATCAATTCGAAGTTAATTTTTATGTCTACTGATTTTGTATTTGATGGTAAAAAGCAAGGAAATTATTCTGAAAATGATTTACCAAATCCACTAAGCCATTATGCAAAAACAAAATATGATGCTGAACAAGCAATAATTAATTCTGAAGTTGATTATCTAATCTGTAGAACGGCCGTTTTATATGGTTGGAACCCTAATAAATTAAATTTTATTACTTGGTTATTAGACAAATTACAAAAAAATGAAAAGCTCAGGATCGTTACAAATCAAATAAATAATCCTACTTATGTAAAGAATTTAGCAGAAATTATTCTAAAAATGATAGAGAAAAACAGTAAGGGAATATATCATACAACTGGCAATGGAGCATTAAGTAGATATGAAATGGCATTAAAATGTGCAGAAATATTTAATTTCAATAAAAACTTGATCACGCCTATTAATAATATAGAACAAAAAGCGTTACGTCCTGAAAATGCAGGACTCGATATATCTAAATTAAAACGGTTGCTTGGCTCAGAATTAAATGTATATAGTTTAGAAGACGGATTAAAAGATATGAAGCAAATTAGAAATATTGAATGATCTCATAAATGAATCTAAAAATTTATTATATTTTTTTAATTGATAATTAATATTAAATAAATTCAGCTGGAGTAAATATAATGGAAGAACCTAATTCTTCAGGAAACCACAGAAAGCTAGATTCTCGATACAAAACTCTCGTCAAAAATACTCTATTTTCTATTTTTCTGAGTTATGGTACTTTCATTATTTCATTAGTAACATCGTATCTTTTTGCGAGAATGATTACAAGAGATGAATGGGGTATTCTGATTCTGGCTACTTCCGTTATTGGAATTTTTTCAATATTAGTTAATTTTTTACCACCCGGTACAATTTTTGCTATGAATTTTTATATTCCGCGGTATAGAGCGAATAATGAACAAACTAAACTTAAATATTTCATTTTAAAGACCTTTTATTTGAGAACCTTAGGAATTGTAATTATCTTTTCTATAGCAATGATCATTTTTGGGATATTTAATTCCAATTTTGCTAATTTTCTAAAGGATCATCTTACATTATTATACATATTATCTCTACTTATTATATTAAGTAATTTGGATAGTTATTTTAGTGCGTTTCTTATTGGCTTTAATTTATTTAAAACTAATTTATTATTTTTTATAATAAAGGCTTTTTCTAATCTAATACCATTATTATTTTACTTTTTTATCGTTAAAAGTATTACAATTGAAACAATAGCATTGATTAATGTCATCTCTTTGATATTACCTTTAATCGCTGAATTTTTTATTTTCATTTTAAAAATACCTAAATTAGAATCTGAACGAGAAAATGGTTTAAGCTTTACTAAAGTCATTAGAAAAACTATAAAATATGGAAGTTTTTTCAGAATTGAAAATCTTATCTCTGATTTATGGAGAGAGACTCAAACTCAAGCAATTGGAGGTTTTGAAAGTAGCGAAATAGTCACGGGTTATAATATCTCTAGAAATTACACTCATATTGCTAACTTATTTTTAAGTTCAATAACTAGCCCATTAATTTACTCATTTTCAACTCTTGATTATAAAGAAGATTATGATAAAATATTGAGAATGTTTAAGACTATTCTTAATTATTCTTTGTATCTCTTTTTGTTGTTAACTGGGATTTTCTTCTTTCTCTCTGAATTTTTCCTAAGCTTTGTTTACGGTGATATTTATGTTCAATATGCCTCAATAATCAAGTTGATGCAAATTTCTAGTGTTATTAGCATTTATCCTTCTCTCTTTGGAATTTTATTAAGAACTACCAATAAAATAAAACTTTTAGCAAAACTGACGATGATTTCATTCCCAATCAATGTTATTTTTGTTTTTACTGGATTGATTTATTTCGGGATCTATGGTATGCTTTATGCAATAATATTAATTAATATATTACTTCTAATTACCGAAATCGGATTGACAATAAAAATCTTGAAAATTAATTTAGAATATCGGAAAATGGTTGCTTTGTTTTTTTCCTTTTTCGTTGCGGTTTTACTCACTATAACTCTGAATTATTTACTATTTGATGAAGTAAGTAAACAATTATGGTCTTTATTTAATCTTTCGATATTTGAACATCTCAATATCTTTAATCTCCTTTCTTTTACAATTATATTTGTTGTTTTAAATATAATTTTTAAAAGTTTTAGCAAAAGAGATTTGGATTATATAGAAATGCTATTTACAAAAGACAAAACAACTCATAAATTTATTAAAAAGCTTATAAACGTTCTTAAAAAGTTTTTAAGGTAATAGTTCAAGATTTCTTCAAAAATTCCTTATGTCTTGTTTAAGATTAGTTTAAAAATCTCTCATATACTTTCCTATTTTGTTTAGCAATATCATTCCATTCAAAATTTTTTGCTAATTCGAAGTTATATTTACCCATTTCTAATAATTTATTTTTATTTTTCATCGCTTTCTCTAAAGCATTATATAAACCATTTTCATCTTTAGAATTATAAAGAAATGCACCTTTTTTGTCAATTGTCTCTGGAATACAACCTAATCTAGGAGCAATAATAGGTTTACGAAAACTCATAGCTAGTAAAATTCCTGCAGAAGTAAGTATTTTATTATAAGAAAAAACTAATATATCACAGGAGTTCATAAATAATTGAATTTCATCATCAGGGATAAATCCACATTTTAAAATAATATTTTGGTTATTAATAGCTGCCTTTTCAATAAGTTTTTTCAATAATGAGTTTTCTGGTTTTCCCACAATTAATAATAATATTGTAGGATGATTTGTACTTAATTTATTAAAATTGTTTATTAACTTTAAAATTCCTTTATAATGCCTTAATGGTCCGAAAATAAGAAAAACAAAATCATCCTTTTTAAGATTTAACCTTTGGCGAGCATTCTCTTGGGAGATTTGATTTTTGTAAGTGTTATGATAATTTCCAATCTTAATAATATAAAATTTATCTTGAAATACACCGAATTCTTTTTGAAATAGCTTTTTTGCATAATTACAATGACAGATTATTGCGTCCGACAAAAGAGAACAATATTTTCTACTTAATTTCTCAATTTTTGGATAATAGACTTCATGGCTATATAAATTATGGATTGTCCAAATGATTTTTGTCTTTAATATAAATTTTGTCATAATTGTATCAATTATGAATAATAAAAACTTAATAATGCACAAGAAGATATTTTTTGCATTTAAACCTGAATATCCTTCAATCCAATGAACATGTAGCAGTTTAACTCTACATTTTAAAACATTTCGCATAATCGGAAATAGAAACGGGAGTTTATTGAATCTGATTGGCTTTCTGACTCCAAAATGCCCTTTTCTAAGCTCGGTTGCTAGATTATGTACATATTGAGCCCCCGATTCAGGATAAGGCATCATTAGAACCTCTTTTTTCAATTTCTGTCACCCTAATCGATATTTATAAATTTTGGGAGATATAGTTCATTTTTTTTATTTCAGTGATTTTTATATTTCTTCTTTAAGAAGATTGATGCATATTTTACGACCAATCTAATACAAAAATTTATTAAAATTATATTAATATAAATTTTTGATGAGATTAAAGTGTTTACGCTCAAAAATTAATATTATTTATGAAAAGTATCTCATTAAAATTGAAAAGGGATATCTTCTACGATATAATTTATTTTATAAAATTTATCTCAGATTAGTTGAAGGATTAAGATTTAACTTAAATCTCACTTCTCGAGTACCATGGTTTAATACTAATTTAAAAACCAAAGATGAGCTAAGGCTTGCAATTAAAATTATTGAGAATTCTAATTTAAAACTTCATCCTAATATTCCTGAAAAGAATTGGGATTCATTAATTGCATTAAATCTAATAACACAAAATATAGCCAGATCAGCAGTTATTTTAGATGCCGGTGGTGAGCAAACTTCATTAATTCTCCATTGGCTTTACCAATTAGGGTATTCTAATTTAAATTGCTTAAACTTAACGTTTAATAAACGAATTAAAAGAGGAAATATCGAATTTTTTCCTGGTAATTTAACCAAAACCCCCTTTCCTAATAATTATTTTGATGCAATTACTTGTATTAGTGTAATCGAACATGGTGTTGATGAAATTAAATATTTTAAAGAGATGTATAGAATTCTTAAAAAGGGAGGTTTATTGATCACTTCGATGGATTACTGGGAAAATGAATTAGACCGAACTAATGGATTAGCATATAATAATCCTATTTATATATATAATAAAAATTCTGTCAAAAATTTATTAGAAAAAGCTTTAAAACAAGGATTTATTTTATTCGGTCCTGAAATTGATCTTAAATGCCAAAATAAAGTAGTAAAATGGAGAAAATTCAATTTAGATTTCACATTTCTGATTTTTAGTTTGGAAAAAGCAAAATAATAAACAATAAGAGGAAATCTGCGTGGAAAAATTAGTATCAATTATAATCTTGAATTATAATAAATATAACTATACTCTTGAATGTTTAAAATCACTGCAACAACAAACTTATAAGAATATTGAAGTTATTCTCGTTGATAATGGTTCAAAAAAGAATCTATATTTAAAATTAAAAAAAGAACTTAATCAATTTGAAAATTATTTGAAAATTTTGCTGATCCGAAACGAGTATAATTTATATTTTGCTAGTGGAAATAATAAAGGTATGAAAATAGCAACGGGGGATTACATTTGTCTGTTAAATAACGACACAATTGTAGAACCTGACTTGATTGAGAAATTGGTTGAATTTATGGAAAATAATCAAGATGCTGGAATGATCTCACCAAAAATCAGAATTTATCGAAATAAGAATTACATGTACTATGGGGGGGGTGAGATAAATATTCGAAGTTCATATGTAGCAAAACCTAAAGGAATATGGGAAAAGGAAACTAAAAATGAAAAGTATAACAAAATATCACTTACGGATTACACAGCGGGGACCGTATTATTCTTAAGAAAACGTATTACGGAGAAAATCGGTTTATTGGATGAAATATATTTCATGTATTTCGAAGAAACTGATTGGAATATAAGAGCAAAAAGAAATGGATTTAATAATTACTATGTACCTACTACTACGGTATATCATAATATTACTCGAAACTTAAATAGAAATATATTCCAACAATATTTTTTCAATAGAAACAGGCAAATTTTTGTATGGAAACATGGTACTTATATAGATTTATTAATTTTTTATTGTAGATTTTTATTAAAGAATTTTCGATCGTTTCTAGGAATATTAAAAAATAGAGACTTATATTTAAGATATTTACAGCTACATTCATTGCTCCAAGGTTTTAGAATAGGTCTCAAAAGAAGAACTAATCAATCATGTAAAAATATAATTATTAGAGATTATCATTTTATTAAAGAAATGCAAAATAAAATCCAATTATTAAATTTGAAGAATTGATTTAATCCACTTCAATTGTTCTGAAAAAAAGGTTCAAGATGTAGATTATTGAATGTTTTGATTTAAGATAATATAAATCTCAATAAAAGCTTATCTGACACAATGAGTCAAAATTATGATTAAGGAATATAGAACACTATTGGTATGGTACATATTAAATCCGATCTTTTATTTTAAATGATATTGTATTATGTTTATGAATTACTTTATAAGAAAAATTAAGGAATGGTTTTTTTCATTAAAAAACGGTAATCTAATAAAAAATATTAGAAATGAATTGCCTGGACTACTAAAAGGTAGATTTACATTTATAATAAAAAATATTATTCAAAATTTATTAAAGGAAGCATACTCTTTAAGAGAATATAAAAGGGAATTTATATATTCTATAAATTCAATTAAAAATAAAGAAAATTTTGAAGAAATCATAGATTTTGCCTTATATAATAAAAAATTTTTTATCAAACCTTCCCAATTACGTAGTGAAATCGCCGGGTTACTAAAAATACTAAAAGAAAATAAACCAAAATATATTTTAGAGATTGGAACTTATGCTGGAGCGACATTATTTTTATTTTCTCAAGTTGCATCTGAAAATGCAAAAATAATTAGTATTGATTTACCAGGGGGATCTCATGGGGGAGGGTATCCTGAATGGAAGATACCAATATACAAGGCATTCGCGTCCTCACCTCGTAGAATTACGCTTATTCGTAATGATTCTCATAAATCCGCAACTTTAAAAAAAGTAAAAAGAATTTTAAAAAATAATAAACTGGATTTTTTATTCATTGATGGAGATCATACATATCTCGGAATAAAAAGAGATTTTAGATTATATAGTAATTTAGTTAAAGAAAATGGTTTAATAGCTTTCCACGATATCGTAATCCATCCCCCAGAATCAAATTGCGAAGTAAATAAGTTGTGGAATGAAATTAAAAATGAGTTTGTTAGTAAAGAACTAGTTGAGGACTGGAATCAAAATTGGGGTGGTATTGGAATTATTGTAAAGAAGAGGAAATAATATTATTTTATGAAATAATAATTTTCTTTGATACATTTTATTTGGGCTCATTAATTTCGGAATTTATGGTATCATTATCGTAATAATAATTGTTAATTCAATTCTGCTTATTTGTGAATTAATTTTGACTTCGAAACTATTAAAAATTCGTTTGGGTTTTTATAAAATGATCTTTCAATATCTAGCTTTCTTTATTGCTATAATTGTTTATATTAGGAAATTTTATATATGACGATTTAAGTTATCAATTCTGGATAAATTCTAATTTGACTATTTTTAAACATCTCAATTTACTAAATTTATTAATTTTCATTATTATTTTTCTTCTGGTAAATATTGTGTTTAAGACATTCATGAGAAGTGATTTAGAATACATAGAAATGCTCTTCACAAATGATACGTTATCTCATATTTTATTCTTTTGTTAAGTAAAAGATTAGAAGCTTTATTATGTAAATATGTGGGAAAATCCCAAACCAACCACTAATTCATTTTAATTTAAATTTTGAAATTTAAAACGCAAAATTTTTTCCAAATATTTAAATTTATTTTTTTTAATAGCTAAATATAATGTCGTTAAGTTTCATTAACAAATGCATGCCGAAAAAATATGCAGAAATCGGAATAGCCGAAGGAAATACCGTCTTAAAAGTATGTGAATTTTTGGAAAAGGGATCAACTATTTATTTGTTCGATTTTAAGGCTCAAGTAGAGAATGTTTTTAAAAAAATCATCGATAAATATGGTAATAAATTTAAAGTCAAGATATATGGAGTAATAAAGCAAAATTATAATTGGGATTTGATAAAACTTATATCAAAATCAAAGAAGAAATTGTTTGACTATGTTTATTTAGATGGTTCCCATGATCTTACAATTGATGGATTATGCTTTTATTTAGTTGATAAATTATTAGAAATCAATGGCTATATAGAATTTGATGATTATAACTGGACTATCGCAAAGAGTCCCTCTTGTTCTCCATATCCTCCAGTAAATTTCACTCATACTGCTGAGCTCTATACAAAAGAACAAATAGATACACCCCAAATTAAATTGATTGTAGATAATTTAGTTAAAAGAGATAATAGGTATAAACAAATTGTAGAAAATAGAATTTATCAAAAAATAAATTAAACATAGCTCTTTAAGTTTAAAGAAAAATTCCCTTTCTTTTAAAATATATAAACTAGCTTATATATCAACAAGTTTTATTAAATAATAATGCATGTTCTATAGAATAAACACTACAAAAATTTAAGCAAAAAAAGTGATCGGTATTACGGAACGTATGAATTGTCCACACTGTGGAGAAACGTCTTTAGGTGTTAGTGTTTGGGTTAAAACTGAAGTTGGAGATATACTACGATGTGGAAAATGCGGTTTAGGATTTCTGAATTTAAATCCAAAAGATATTCCAGTTTTTGAAGAATTAAATCTCTCAACTTATAATTTGAAGTCATATTACAAACTCTTAATTCGAATGCAACATCAACTTACCAATCGTTATAAAAACCAATTGAAAGAAATAAGTAGAATTGTAAAGGGAGGCGGGAAATTGGTAGATATCGGTTGTAGTATCGGGTTGTTTTTAAATACAGCTGCGTTTTTTGGCTTTGAACCATACGGTTATGATGTCAATAAAAATAATTTAAAGAAGGCTAAAAAAATCTTTGGGATTAATATCTTACCGGATAATTTTCTAGAAGATAAAAAGAATAAGAATTTATTTGATGTTGCAACAATGTGGGATGTTCTTGAACATTTGAAAGATCCTGTAGAATATCTCTCAAAACTTAAATATGTAATAAAACCAGGTGGTTTATTAGTCGTTCAATGTCCAAATATGGAAAGCTATGAATTTTTAAAATTTGGAAACAAGTGGAATTGGTTGACTCCAGGAGACCATCTTCAATTTTTTACACCTAAATCTTTATTTAGAGTTCTAACCACAGCAGGATTTATTCCAATTAAAATTAAACTTTGGTGTAATCCATTAACGTTCTCAAATGTTATGCTATCTTTATGTAATAGAAATCCAACGCTTCTTTTTAATCGCCTTTTATTTAAACTGATAAAAAAATTAAATTTTTTGTTTCAAAAGTTCAAATTAGAAATCCCTCTTGAAAAAGTCAGAGGATTATACGGATGGCTTCTTCAACTATTAACCCATGGAGGTCACCGCCATAGTTTAATTAAAATATTTGCATTAAAACTAATTGATAAGTAAGTAAATATTAGATGATAAAAGAGAAATAGAATATTTTTAGGAGATTTAAAGAAGAAAATTCAGAATTTTTTGTATTTTAAATTTTCTAACGTTTTTTTTAATTATTGGAGCTAGTCGTGTCTTTCTAAAAGTCAATGCATAAACTTCTTTTAAAATTCTTCGAATTTTTTGATATATATTTAAAAGAGTTAATTGATATTTATTTTTGTTATAATTAGAAATTCGAAAAGCCCACTTAATTAAAGTTTTTAGTGAATGTTCATACGTGTAGTAAGGAGGGGGCTTTGATGTGAGCCAATAATTATCTTTAATAATGCCTTGCGCTTTAGCGAGGTCATACAATTCAGTTCCTGGAAAAATCATTGTTTTCGAAACAGATAAATTTGTTGGCTTGATAATTTTCATCAAAATTACTGTTTTATTAACAGTTTCATCTGTTTCTCCAGGATTGCCAACCATTAATAAGGGGTATGCGTGTAATTGATTTTTTTTTAAAATCGAAAAAGCATTGATAACAGATTCAGGAGTGATGCCTTTATTTATTGTTTTTAAAATCTTCTTAGAACCAGATTCAACTCCAATCGCAACAAAGAGACATCCCGCTTTTTTTAACCAAGTTACTAATTCATCTGTAATCCTATCTGCTCTTGTTGTACAATCAAAATATATTTTTAAATCGCGATTAATGATTTCTTTACAAATTTCTATACTTCTCATAGGTATAATTGTAAATGCATCATCAGCAAAATTAAAATACCTAAAACCAAAATTCTTATAATAAAATTCAATCTCATCGACAATATTTTTTGGAGATCTAAAGCGATATGTTATTCCCCAAAATTGAGTTGATGAACAAAATTGACAATTAAAAGGGCAACCCCTAGAAGTCACTATAGACACAATCCTTCCGTTCTCATATGTCTCAGGGGGGATATTTTTAAATAAGTGAGGCCGTAATTGTTGTATTGATGGATAATTTTTAAAAATCTCATCCACTTGATCTTTAGAAAAAGGAAATGGAAGTGCATCTAAATCTTTGATAAAATAATTTTCTTTGATAGAATTTTCTATTAATTTACCATCTTTTATATAAGCAATACCCTCAACCGATTCTAGAGGAATTTCACCTTCAATTGCGCGAATTAAATTTAATAATTTTATCTCTCCTTCTCCAAGTACAATGTAATCGATATCAT
This sequence comes from uncultured archaeon, assembly GCA_964447495.1. Taxonomy (GTDB): domain Archaea; phylum Asgardarchaeota; class Lokiarchaeia; order Sigyniarchaeales; family SOKP01; genus SOKP01. The sequence goes on along the minus strand of CAYUTF010000037.1, from coordinate 8,017 downwards.
ATTGTTTTAGTAATTGCTTGTACATGTATGTTGAATGATGACCTCCAAAAATTACAATTGTATCTTTTTTAACTTTTCGAATAAGAGATAGCAATTTAAACGCATTATAACGCCCTTCAGTTAAACACGTTATCCCAATAATGTCCGCATCTTCTTCGATTAGCACTTTTTTAATATAATCCCATGTATCAAAATAGAAATCATAAATTTTACAATTATATTTGTGTTCTTTCAAATATGAACATAAATAACTTAATCCTGTTCCGGGACAAGGACTGAGTAACGGTGATTTTCCATACATTGAAAGATCAAGTAAGGGAGGATTCACTAGTAGAATTTTCAAAAAACCATATCCTTTCTTTTTAATTATGATAAGATTCAATAATAGAATCTTCAAAAAACTATCTCTTTAATTATATTCGTAATTTCGTTTTATTAATAATTGTTTCTGTAGAGTGGAAATAATAAGTCGTTGTATATACTTTTTTTCAATTGTCTACAAATGAAAGTTCTAAATTTAGACAGAAAATCGTGAATTGAGTTAATGTAATAATGATTAAAGTCATCTTCTTTTTAACATTTCTCTAAATAATTTCTGAATAATCTTACTCCAATAGAAATTGTTTTCAGCGAACCTAAGAATTTTAGGATAAAGTTGTTCTATAAAGTCGTCGTTATTAATAATTTTCTGAAGTTTTTTAGCAAGGTCATCTTCATTTCCACGTTGATAGATAGTTCCCAAAGTTCCATTATTAGTTATATCAATAGCAGTTGGGATGTTAGAACTAACTAAATAACACCCATTAGTTAACGCTTCAACCAATACTATTTCAAAACTACCATAAAATGTTGTTAAACAAAAGATTTTGCACTTTTGGTATATTTCATAAAGTTTTTTTCTATCTGATACTTCACCGACAAACTCAATTTTTTCCTTGAGATGAGGATAAATCTTAAAAAAGTTTTCACATATCTTATAAAAACTTTTATCGATTGGTCCAATATATAAGATCTTCCAATCTTTTAAGTCTTTAAGTTTTGCTATTGCGTACATTAAGATTTCAGAAATTTTTCCTATTGTTCCAATTCTACACACATTTAGAATTATATTTTCTCGTTCATGAAAAGGAATTTTACTTATTCCACAATTTTTAAAATAATAATCATCAATTCCATTCGGTACATAAACAAATTTGTTTTTAAGCTCGGGATATTTCTTTTTGAAAAAAGTAACTAAAGCTTTATTCTCAACACTTATCAAATCCACTTTTTTTAAGAAAGCTTTGTATAACTGAATTCTTAGATAGAAGTATAATATTTTTAAGAACCCTTTATACGATGCCTTTCTGTAATTTCGTTGATATAGATCTACTTTTTTAAAATATTCATGCACATCCAACTTCAAATATAGAAATCCTTTTTTATTAAGTAATTTATAAAAAACACCAAAGATTGGAACGTCATCCATATAATGAGTTAGATTTAAAAAATCGATTTTTTTTGCATTGAATAATAAATATTTTAACACATTTCTTTCAATGATTTTACTAAATCTTTTAGCTTTTTTAATAAATTGTAACTGGACTCCAGGACAGAAGGTTTTTAAAAAAGGGTAATCTCCATTATTATAGGTTATAATTTTTCCATTAAAATTAAATAAGCGGCTGAAATAGGTTGGTATCATCCCTATTTCTTTAATCAGATGTACATTTTGAGTTTTTAGAAATAAAGTAACATAATTTATTTTTCTTCGATTTCTTGTAATAATAATCTGCTCACTTATCTTAATTCTTATTTTAAGTAAAATAAAAATGAAAAAATTATTATTTTTTACTAATTTAGAGTATTTTTTTATTGCCTTTAGATTTATGAAGAATAATTATTGGTTTCGTTTTTTCCCTTAATTGAAAATTAGGACAAAAATAAACAGAAGACTCTAAAAGTATGTAAAATTTTAAATTTTAACTAAACTTTTTATTAAAATTATTAAACCGATTTACTGATTAAAGGTTATTAGATATGAAAATTATGATCGTTGGAGCAAGTGGTGGTATTGGACGCTTATTAACTGAACATTATGACAGAAAAGAAAATGAACTATTTCTCACCTATAATACTTCAAGGAATAATATTTATCCCGTCAAGGAAGCAAAATTTACAATTTTAAAGTGCGATTTTACTAAAAAGCAAGAAGTTGAAAGAACATATTCGAATATTCAATTATTAAATATAATTTTCAACGCTTTAGGGACTATTGCAAATAATTTAATTTATAGAATGGAAGAGGAAGAATGGGACACTGTTATAAATAGTAATTTAAAATCAATTTTCTTGTCTTGTCGTTATGGGTATGAGAAAATGGTTGATGGAGGTCATATCATAAATTTTTCGAGTGTACTAAACAAAATGGGCATGATTGGTGCAACAAATTACGTTTCTTCTAAGGGAGGGATCGAAGCATTTACAAGATCTTTTGCTTTAGAATGCCTCCATAAAAGTAAGATATTTGTGAATGCTGTTGCTTTAGGGTACTTTAAAATAGGTATGGGATTAAAATTATCTGAAAATATAATTAAAATAATTAAAGAAAAAATTCCTTTAAAAGAATTTGGAGAGCCTGAAGAGATAATTAAAGTAGTTGATTATATCATTTCTTCTAAATATTTAGTTGGGCAAATTATTAATCTGAATGGTGGGCTTATTTTTTGAACTAATTATTAAAATATATCATTATCACCCATAGTGAAATAATAATAGTTTACATCATTCATTTTGTTCAAATCAACTGAATTATTATTGACGTGCACAATGGGTATAAAATATCTCGCAAGTCCTTTAAAGCTATTTTGTTTTAGAAAATCATAGAATCCTAATTTCCTATTTATGATTAGGTTAATCTTATCAGCATTTTGCTTAAGAGCGAAGTCAAAAGTAAAATTTAATAATTTCCTATAAACTTCTTTACTATCAGGAAGAATGAAGTCAATAATATGTATAGTTTTCTTATTTTCTTCCTCATATATTTTTAAAACAAAAAAACCAATAAGATTTTCGCTTTTATCTAAGATTTCACAGCAATAATAAGAATATCCAACTTTTTGAAAATATCTCCAATTTAAGTATGATCCTGTGCGGTTTAGCATAATGGGACAATCTTTTTTATGTTGTAAAGCAAGAACATCAAATCTATCATCAAAATTTTTTAATTCCCTAATAGAATAATCATTTACCTTTTCAAATTTATAATTATTTAGATTATTATTCTCATAAATCTTTAATTTATCTAAAAGAGTCCAACCCACCTTTTTATGCCCCGGAATTGCGATCCCATTAACCCAAGGATATCCCAAAGTAAAACAAATGTCTTTTTTGCCCGCTTCCGCTAAAGAATAAAAACCTAGTTTGGTAAACATCCCTTGATATCTATAATCCGGATGAGTAGCAAGATCAAAAGCTAATGATCCGATAATTTTTTTACCATAATAAAAATATTCTTGTCTTTGGATAGTGTATTGACCAACAATTTTTTCATCATCATCTGCAACCCAAGTATCTACGGGGCCAAAGGGATTTGAATAATATTGCCAATTGAAAAAATCTTCTTCAATTTTTCGCTTATCGACAAGATTTCTCCAAGCGATAAAGTTCACGCGGTCAGATTCTAAATAATCTCGTATTTTCCATTTTATTTCCATTAAAAACCCTTTTTATTAACAACTAAATAATTTATATTATGATATTTAATATATTTTTCATAGTAAAATTTATCATTAGCAATCTGTTCTTTACTACTTCTTAGCCAAGTTTTATGTTAAATTTTTAATGGAGATATCATTTAAGAAAATTAAATCAACAATTTACCTAATAATAAAGAATAATAAGTTAGGAGATTTTAAAATGGGAATATTATTTATTGGAGCTCATCCAGATGACATAGAATTAGGATGTGGTGGAGCAATTTGCCATTTTGTTGAAAAGAAGCCTGAATATGAAATTTATTGTTATCATACCACAAATGGAGTATATTCTGATATAAATAATGAAAAAGTTCGGGACTTTGAAGAGATTTATGAGACTACATTAAAAAGTTTATCTTCTTTAGGTGTTAACCACAAAAATATTTTTTTTTCGAATGTCCCAGCTACTCAACTGAGAATTGATAAGGAAATTATCTCAGAACTACAAAAATTAATTATTTCAAATAATATTAATATTATTTTCACTCACTCTAATCCAGATACTTACCATCAAGATCACATATATACTCATTTTATTTCATTAGCTGCGGCTAGGAGATATATAAATAATGTAATCGTCTATGAATTGTATTCTCAATATGCTGGAGGATTGATGAATCCAAATTCTTATATTGATATCTCAAAATATATTGAGAAAAAGTGTGATGCAATCAGAAATCATAAGACAGAATACGATAAATTTGGTGGAGAAAAGTGGATTGAGGATGTTAAAAGCTTAGCAAGATATCGTGGGATGCAGGTAAATGTTGATTATGCTGAAGGCTTTCAAGTTATGAAATATCTATTAGAATAGCAATAGAATTAAATTAGATGTGTGCAACCATTTTGAGTTTTGAGAAAAAAAAAGTATTGGTAACAGGGGCTGCTGGTTTTATTGGTAGTAATTTAATCGATGAATTACTGCAATTTGGCGCAAGAGTTATTGGAATAGACAATTTATTTAATGGAAATATTTTAAACGTGAATAGTGCTCTTAAAAATCCTAAATTTATTTTTTATAAAGCAGATATTAGAGATTTTAATTTTTTATTAAAAGTTTGTGAAGATATTGATATAATATATCATTTAGCAGCATTTACTAGTGTTCCCGATTCGATTATCATGCCACTTTCTTGTAATGATATAAATATTACAGGTACATTTAATGTGCTAGAATGTGGAAGGATAAAAAACGTAGATACAATTATTTTTTCATCATCTGGAGCAGTTTATGGAGAAACAAAAACCTTGCCTATGAAGGAAGATATGCCTACAAATCCAATTTCCCCTTATGGTGTTACAAAATTAGCAGGAGAAAAGTATCTCTTTCAATATTCGAAAACTTTTGGATTAAATACAATATCATTAAGATATCAAAATGTATATGGTCCTAAACAAGATATGTCTCCTTATAGTGGTGTTATTTCAAAATGGTTAGGAAATCTTCAAAGAAATGAAAAGCTTCTTATATATGGTGATGGTGAACAAATAAGAGACTTTGTGTATATTAAAGATGTAATAGAAGCTAACTTTAAGGCAGCCCTTTCTAAAAATGCAGCTGGTGAGGTATTTAACATCGGTTCAGATAAAAAAATTACTATTAATGAACTAGCGCATACAATGAAAGAAATATGGGGGCATTCAAACGTTGAAGTTGAATATAATGACCCAAGACCAGGGGATATTAAAAAAGGTTATGCCGATATCACTAAAGCACGAAAATTTTTGAAATATGACCCAAAATATGATATCCACTCGGGAATAAGTGATTACATAGATTGGATAAAAACTCAAAAGAGAATTGTTAAATAATATTAAGGTTTAAAGGTTTTATTTTTAGTTATTCACTGTTAAATTTGTTTATTTCTTGGGTCAATAAATCAGAGCTTAAATAATTCAATTGTTGAATTAGGATTAGTGGCATTAAGAATTGCACTCGTACTAGAAATTATATCAACTTTATCCAAGTATTTTACATTTTCTAAAGTAATTCCGCCATCGACTGCAATTTGAAATTGATGATAATCATCTTTCAGTTTAGTTAATTTTCTAATTTTGTCAATAGTACTAGGAATAAATTTTTGACCTGAATATCCGGGATTTACTCCAAGTATTAATACAAATTCAATAGTTGATAAGAAATTTTTAACTTTCAGAATTGATGTACTTGGATTTAAAGCGATCCCTACTTTCTTTTTAGATTCATGTATTAGTTCAATTAATTTAGATTTATCTCCTACACTCTCATAATGGAAATAAATTGCGTAAACTTTTTCCACTATTTTACTTATATAATCTATCGGATTGATTACCATCAAATGAGCTAAAATAGGAATGTTATAATTTTGTTTGATGATATCAAAAACTTTTAGATTTAAGCAAGTGGATTTTACAAACTTCCCATCCATCACATCAATATGAATATAATCTAATCCTATGATATTCCGTATTATTTCGGGTGAGAAGTCTTCCGTTGCATGTAATGAAACAGCTACTTTCTTCATAAAATTAGATTTTACGTTGATTGAATATGTTTAATAATATTCTTTATCTTAAATAATAAATTATAATTTATGTGTACTATATACTTTAAATTCACCATTAAGCGTTTCAGAAATCATTGGTAAAGTAAATTCAATTTATAGGAATAATAATGCAAAATATTTTAATTACTGGATCAAATGGGTTCATTGGTTCTCATTTAATTGATTGGTGTTTAAAAAAAGGATTTCACGTATATGGTTTAGATAGACCTAACTCATCCTTTAAGAATTTGATTCATTATACAAATGGTATAGAAATTTTTACTGAAAAACAAAAGAAAAAAATTTTCGGAAAGAAACTTCAAATTCAAAGTAATAACGACAATTTAACGTTTCTAGAATGTGATATAAAAAACAACTCTTTATTAGAGAAGATAATTTCAGAATTTAAACCTAAATACTTCTTCCATTTTGGAGCTCAGCCTTATATTATTCCATCATGGAAGGATCCTATAAATACAATTGAAACGAATGTAATTGGAACAATAAATGTCTTTGAACCAATTAAAAAATATAAAATAGATACAAGAGTGATTTTAGCATGTACAGCAGCAGAATTTGGAACTACTACGAATATAGGACGCCCCTTGAAGGAAACGGACCCATTATTAGCAATTCATCCTTACGGTATTAGTAAAATTGCGGCTGAACTTCTTAGTCGTCAATACTATATAAATTTTGGAATAGAGAGTATTAATCTAAGATTTTTTAACCTCACAGGTGTCCGAAGGGTTAATGACGCCGCTTCAGACTTTATCAGAAAAGTTGCTCAAATTGAATTAGGTATCACAAAACCTGAAATTGAGGTGGGAAATTTACAACCATATCGTGATATTTTGGATATTGAAGATGCATTACCTGCCATTTGGTTAGCTAGTACAAAGGGTAAACCAGGTGAAGTTTATCATATCTGTTCAGGACAAAAAATGCAGATTAAAGAACTTTTAGATATCGCATTAAGTTTCTCATCAAAAAAAATAAAAGTCATTGAGAATGTACAAACAAAATTAAGACGAACCGATGAGGATATCATTATAGGAGACAATTCTAAAATCAAATCGGAATTAGGTTGGGGAAAAAAAGTCCCTATTCAAGAAACACTAAAAAAAATGTGTGATGCTTGGATGAACTATTATAAGAATATCAAGAATTAAAAGAAGTTTGTTAATAAATAACATTAAAGGGTAATTAAGAAATGGAAAGTTATTTATCCTTACTAAATAGGAAATATATGGATTTTATTGTGTTTTCGCTTAATTTTGACCCACAGTAAGGGCACTTTGTATCCTTATTATTCTTTAACTTGGAATAGACATTATCTTTCAGAGACGCAGAACAGTCTTTATTAGGACAGATATATAATGTCCCAAATCCTTTATCGCCTTCTTTATTTAACTTATTTTGACTCATTGTAAATGTAGTAGCGGTAACTTTATCTGAAATCTCATCCTTCTTCGTTTCGATGTAGTTTTTCAAATAATCGGTTGCAGTGCCAATTTCCAAGGAAATTTCCTCTCCAACTTTGTATTTATTTTTCTTTCGTGAAAATTGAATATGCCTAATTAAATCGTTTACTACTCTCTCAGCAAGGATATCATCATCTACAGCAATATCTAAGTAAAGATTTGCGTATTTAGTTTCTCTTTTAATCAAATTGTTTGATGACTTAATTTCTTCTCTAACCTCTAATTCTTTTACGTTTCCTATTTGTTTTATAAGATTTGCAAATTCCAGTTC
>CAYUTF010000036.1:0-28793 GCA_964447495.1 uncultured archaeon | reverse complement strand
TTGTTTAAGTTGTAAACACACATGGCGTGAATATTAATTCTATTTTTATTATTCAGCAATATCACTTAGGTAATATCTTCATATTTTTAAGTGATATATAAATGATCGTGAAAGATACCATACTTCATAACCAATAACAATTCTTGAATTTCCAGTTTCTTGCATTCTTTTTAAAAACATTTTGCATTCTAAACAGACGAATTTTTCGCAAATTTCACGTTTTGCAGTAGCTTCTCGATCAGGATGATAATAGCAAACAAGCTAAAAATATTAAAATTTCCATCTTAAAGATTATTATCCCTGTATAGATTTCGGTATATTTATAATTCCTATAGCGCCCAATCAAATCGATAATAATCGGGATCAACTTTATGGAAAACAGATCTAAGTTCTTCCAATGGTTTTAAGCTTGCTTCATTTATCATTGTCTGGAGTTTATTAATAATGGTTTGATATATCCGTTCTAATTTGGCGAGCCAAATTTGGAATGCTTTATATAAGTTCTTACCTGATATTCCTATAAAGTAAATAAGAGCCCTTTTTTTATCATCTTCAGTCAGAGAATTTAGCCAAGGACAGCGTACTTTCATTCCATTAAGGTTTTGCATAATAAACTCAGCAGTTTTATAAAAGCTATCGGGTTCATCAAGATATCGATGCAATAAAAGAAATTCCAAGGATTTTGTATTCCACACTGAAAATCTTACATTGAAGGGGATATTCGAGAAATCTTCTAAATCCGAGAGTAATGTTTTATCAATTTCATATTCTTGTAAATTCAATTGCGCTTCTAAAATTAAACTTTCTACATGTCTCCTTGTCTCCTCCAGCTTCATTACTTCATAGAGTGAACCCCTTCCTGAAATGGATTCTAAAACATGACTATCAGTTTTTTCTGGATTATTTCTACAATCTTCTATAGCTGCTTTCAATTTGACATTAAATTGCGTTAGTTCTTCTTTATTGTTTACATTATAAAAAATTGTAGCTTTCGCACTAATATCAAAGGGTATTGGTGTACCTTTTTCTGCAATCGTAATTGTATTATGTTTAAAACTCTGCCGTACCCCAAGCTCCCAAAAAACATTTGGATTGTGATCTGTGAGGTCTGCGAGCACAATCGGTGATGTGATAAGATTAGTTATTATTTTATTTATAATATCTTCACGTATTGCTTCCACACGATAGGCTTTTACACCAAGTTCTTCTATGGTTGGTTTTAATAGCTCATTGAAATGTTTTGTCCAGTATTTCTCAGTGTGTTCTTCGCTAGATTTCGAAAATGGCATGATTACAAAGCACCTTGAATTTATCTCTGACATTTATTTCAAACTCCTCATATTAATTTGAATAATTGATTTAGATAATTACGAAACATGATATAAATTTTTCTAAGGGATTTTTAGTTCAAACCTTCAAAATATTAAGAAGTTAAGAATTTCTAAATAATAAAAAAGTATTAAAAAAGTATTATATTAATTGTTGAAATTCGATTATTTACACATAAATTATCTTTATAGAAATTAGCGTGAATATTAATTCTATTTTTATTATTCAACAAAACTACATGGATATTATCTTCATATTACTAGAAACTATATAGATCATCGTGAAAGAGGGGTTTCACGATCTTAAAGCATAAAATATGCATTTTATTCCTTAAGGAAATTGGAGCTATAAATCCATATATCAAAAAACAATCAAAATAGCAATGTTGGGAAAAATAGTACTTAAGTAAGAACTTCTAAAATCTTGGTAAGAATTCTTGCTTTACCCCCAGTTGACTGAAGAAGGGTTTTTCCACATACTAAGCAGTCCACATCTGTTGCAGAACACCCAAAAACTATTTGTTGGTTTCCGCAATTTAAACATTTTACTCGTAGAAATCGACTTTTTGGTTGGGGTATCAAATCTTTAGCTTTAGTTTTATGAGTCATTACTATTCACACGCTTAAACTTCTTGTATTTCAAATTTTTTGACACGATAAGATTTGGCATAATATTTTTTCTTGCATTCAGAACATTCTAACACAGGAAGAGTTCTCTTGTTAATCTTAGCGTTCTTGTGAAAGATCTCCTTTGGGAAAGAGCCGTAGCCCCTTTTTTTTCTTTCGAGCCTTCTACGGCCGTGATTCATCGCTCTTTCTTTTCCTTTTTTATAGATAGAGACTGTATGTTTTGTATGTGTTTTGCATGTAGGACAATATCTATTAATTGTTCGAGGGTACTTCAATATGAATACACCAAATTCTTATAGAATAGTGTAATTAATTATTCATAAATTTTAAATTTTATTAGTTCTGTAATCGATGTTTTCTAATTTGTAATTTTTAATAAAAAATAATTTATATCTTACCTACATTTTTTTAATAAAACTAAAAAGACGAATAAAAATGTTTAAAGAGAAGTTTAAAGAAGGTATTATATCTGCTAGAGATTTTTCTCGAGAAGACATTGAATATATCTTATCAAAAGCACGAGATATGATTAGCAATAAACAAAATTCCGAACTCTTAAAGGGAAAAATACTAGCGACATTATTCTTTGAGCCATCTACAAGAACACGTTTAAGTTTTGAATCCGCAATGCATCGTCTCGGCGGTGATGTTATCGGGTTTTCATCAGGAGATGTATCTTCTATAAAAAAAGGGGAGAGTATAGCAGATACCATCAGAACAGTAGAAAATTATAGTGATTGTATCGTAATGAGGCATCCATTAGAAGGAGCAGCTAAAATGGCTTCAAGATTCTCAAGGATTCCAGTCATTAACGCAGGATCAGGTAGTGGTGAACATCCAACTCAAGCTTTATTAGATTTACTCACTATTACTGAAGAAGGCATAAAGTTAGATGGTTTAAATATTGGAATTATGGGAGATTTAAAATATGGAAGAACCGTTCATTCTCTTGCTGTTTTACTTTCAAATTATGATGCTAACATCTATTTCATCAGTCCTAAAGATTTAATGCTCAGAAATAGAGATAAGGAGTATCTTCGCCATAGTCAAATTAAATTTAAAGAAGTCGCACAATACCGAAATATATTGAATATTTTAGATGTTTTGTATGTCACGAGAATTCAAAAAGAAAGATTTGCAGATATAGAAGAATATGAAAGAGTTAAGAATTTTTATGTATTTAATGTAGATGATTTAGCCCAAACAAAAGAAAAGTTCAGGATCATGCATCCCCTCCCAAGAATCAATGAAATCTCTCCAGAAGTTGACTCCTCTAATAAAGCAATATACTTTAAACAGACTTACTATGGAATTCCGATGAGAAAAGCATTATTAGCAGAATTATTAGCTGATTAACTTATGTATGAGTTATTGAGAAAGCCGCTACATTAGAATTTACTACTTTTTCTATTACGTCTATCAAATTTACACCATTTATTTTAACGTAAAAATTAAAAATACTGCCACCATTGAGAAGATTTTCAAATTTTTTATATAGTATGAGTTGTTTGTCTATAGATAATTTAGTATATTTCCGGATTAAGTCCATAGAATAACTTGGGGTATTTTTGTTTAAGTTTGAGCTATCATTAATCCATGTTTCATGTAAATAAGCGCCATTATGTGGCTGATTTAAGGTGTAAAAGTCATTTTCTTCGCTATTTCTCTCCTTTATAATGGCATTGATCAGAGATAACACTTTTAAAGCAAATTTCTCACTCTTTTCGATCCTATCAATTTCAATACCGCAATGCTGTTTTATAGCTTTATTTAACCCAAAAAAACTAATTGCTTTTGAACTAGTCTCTACCCAGTCTTTATTCTCCTTATTAAAAAAAGTAGTTATTAGATGATTCCAATTTTTTGAATTATGTAACTTTTTATTTACAAACTCTTTTTTGAACGCGAATAGTTCAAACACATCATTTACCCTCTCTTGAACTAAATTGAAAAATATATCATCATTCTGATTTGATTCTAAAGCAATCGTGTGAAGATTTATCAATATCTTATCTAAAATGATTTTATTTGTTATGTTATTAGAATTAGGCTTATAATTCACAAGATTAAGCGTTGAATTCATCATTTTAGATTCTTTTTCGTTATAAAATTTAATATTTTCCTGAATACAAGAATTAAAAAAGGGCAATATATCATATTCATTACTTTTTTTGTAATTCGAGTAGGCTATCATCAAATTTGGGAAATAGTGACTCTTTTCTAAATTCATATAGCATATCAGCTTTTTAAATAAGTCATTATTCAAAGATTTAAGATTAATAGTTAAATGGGATTTTTCATCATAATAAGTAGAGTTAAATCTCAGTAATTCCGAAAAAAGGATGTCAAAAAACTGTTGAGATGTTCCAGAATCTTCATTGTAAATATCTATTAAACAATTAAAATCACCTAATAAGAGGTCTTCAGAAAAATAAGGTTTAAATTCTCTAAGAGCATTAGAGAATTCTAAAATGGATTTCCTGAAATCTAAGGAATCTGGTATCGTTTTATTATAATTTGTATTAGAAGTAATATATTTAAGTAGATCGGAAGTATTAAGATAAATGCTTAAGGGTCTTAAGCTCCAATAATCTAGATGTAATAGGAAAATTTCACCAGATAAGTACAAATCTGCTAAATTATTAGGGAGAAGATTTAATAATAAATACTGCTCAGATATCTCTGAACCCAGTGTTTTTATATATGATTCGGGATTTAAACTTGAGTTTCCAAAGTATTTTGATACTTCAAAAGGAGGAGTACCTAATCGTGTAAGATTGTGTCTTAATTTTTCTAAACCATTTTCTAATAGAATCCCATTGATATATTCTCTCATAAGGGGAGCAGTAAGATATTCTATATTGGTTTTTGATAATCTCTCTTCAACTTCTTGAGCTATCTGTCTTGCTTGGAAGATCTCCATTTTCCCTTCATTAACTAAGTAATCTTCAACTTTGCTTAGATTGAATGGCTCTTTTGAATATTTAGAGGTTCGAATCATTATTGATTTATTTTGTATATTAAGGATTTGTTCAATAGACAAAATATTTTTTAAAATTTGTCTTCCTAAGACTGTAAGAGAATAGCCTTCCTCCACACTATTAATTAAATCGCTATTCTTTAACGTTTTAAGGTGAAATGATAAATTGGTTGAATTAGAATGAGAAACTAAAATTTCTTTTTGAAGGACTGAATAAGATAATGGAACTTGACTAGTGCTCAATTTCTTTAAAATATCAATCCTAATTTTCTGACCTAACGTCTTTAATTGTTTCTCTAAGATATTCTTATTTTTGTCGGAGACCAATTCAATATCCTAATTACTCTAATTGAAAAAGACTAATTACATTATTTATAGGATCATCGATATATAAAAATTTAGGAAATTATGGGTATTATGGACAATTCTGATAATATCTACGTGATATATCAGAAAAAAAATAATTTAATTTTAAGAAAATTAGAATTATCTCGCAGAAACTGCGATTCTTTCTACCTCATCTTTTCTCTTAACTGCTCTCGATTCTTGATCATTATTCGCAGCTGAAATAAGTTCCTGAGCTAGGTTAACATCAAATGGGCGTTCATTTGAATGTGATCTTCCACCAATTGCTTGAACTAAATACTTAAGAGCAAGATCAACACGTCTTTGAGGTGAAATATCTACAGCTGATGCATAGGATATTCCTCCCATCGCAATTCTCGTTGTTTCTTCTCTTGGGGCGCAGTTGCAGATAGCATCAACTAATACCTGAATTGGATTGCTTCCAGTATTTAATTCGATTAATGTAAAAGCATTTTCAATACTTCGTAATAATTTAGCTTTCTTGCCAGAGTTATATGAACTTTTATGGCCTTTAATTTTACTTCCAATAAATCCTGGTGATAATAATCGATTCACAAATCTTTCAATGATCGAAACTCTGGAGCTTTTCCAAAATCTTCTGTGTTCATGTCGACCATGACTATGGGGGACGATAATTGGTCTTAAGTTGATATATCGTTCTAAGGTCCAGTCATTCACAGAAAGTCCTTCATAGGACCATTTATTGAAGAGTTTAACGTCTAGTTTATTTTTACTACTCATCATCAATACCTCATTATCTCAAAGGTTTCTCTTTCTTTCCGGCGAGTAAGGCATCTAAAGATACACCATTCACCATAACGACTTTATACCTTACACCAGGAAGATCACCAATAGCACGTCCCTTAGCACCACCAATTCCCTCAACTATCACACGATCATGCTCTTCTATGAAGTTCAGCGCACCGTCTCCCGGTAGAAATGCCGTTACACCCTTACCATTCTTCTTTAGTTGAACTCTCACACATTTTCTGATTGCAGAGTTAGGTTGTTTACTTTCTCGTCCTACTTTTTGAAGCACTATACCTAATGCTTGACAACTGCCTCCTAATGGATCGACTCTTTTCTTTAGTCCTAACTTCTTTCTTTTGTATTTTGTTTTAGACCAACGGAATTTCTTTCTGTTTTTTTTTAGTTGTCTGGCGGCATATAGACCTTTGGGTTTTCCCATGAATACACACTTGAGGATTTAATTTTATAAATATTGTAAGCAATGATAATATTTCCTTAAACTTAAAATTTATGAATAAGTAAAAATCAATAGATTTTATGAGTTTCAGTTAGATATTGTCTTTAGTATTAATAATTACATTATCCACTTCCCAGTGTCGTAATACTAAGTCTTTAATTTTGCGAATCATTGAGCCTTCTTTCCCGATTGCTTTTCCTCTGTCTTGAGGACGAACGGAGATAATAACCGTCTTTTTTTGGTTTTTACTTTCTTTTATTTCTATATTTTGAACTTTTATAGAATTTTTTGAAGTATTTAATATGTATTGGATGAAAAGTTCGAGATTTTCGGACCAGGGGATAACATCTATCTTTTTTTGGAGTTTCTCCATAAGATCTTTCACATGTTCACCTGCCTTCCCGATTGCTTTACCAACATCTTCTTTTTTAACCAAAAAAATGACTATCTCAGATTGGTTTTCTGGAGATTCAAAAATAATACAATCTTTGATGATTGCACCCGATATATTATTAAATAAGGAGATTAACTCCATTGATTGTCGATCAAGCTTTATATTTTTCTTTAGCATAATTTAATTGTTCCCTTTATTCTTAATTTCTCTTAGTTTTTAATGCGATTAAGTTTGAGTCTCCGAAATCATTAACTCCAAGCACAGAAATCATATAAGGCTTTCCCACAGTAAGCCCTAAATCCCAAGAAGACCCTTTATATTTATGAATAAATATGCTTTCTTTAATCAATTTATTATAATAATTCAATTCTGATTCTAAAGCAGCAGGACAATTATTACTCGTTATTAACATCTTAAAGGGGTTGCGTCTTAATTGTCGAAGCACTTGATCTGCCCCATAAACAACTTTACCTGTCTTATATGCGACTTTGATGTTTGTATCGATATCAAATTCTTTCGTTTTTTTACGAGAGAGATCAATTGATTCATTAATCTTCTTGTTTTTTCGAGCCATAATCTAACAGTTCACTATCTTTTTAATATCAATAATAAAGTAATAAAATAAATTCATAATAGTTTAAATTTTTAACGCTAATTAACTTATTTCCTACTTTTTAAGATTTCTAAATTAGCATCAAGATCAAACATGATGGATACTCTCCCAGTTCCTATTGGAGTAACTTGACCGATGATTACGTTTTCTGGGATACCAAGTAATCGTTCTTCTTCTCCATAGAGACCTGCATCCAGAAGCTGATTCACAGTCACTTCAAAAGCAGCTCTCGCAAATACGCTTGATTTAGAACCAGAAATTCCATGTCTTCCAATTGATTGGATTGAACCATCTACACACATTAAATCAGATAATATAAGAAGATGACGTTGGTCTACGTCTAATCCTTGCTGTTCAAGTACTTTTTGTGCCTCAAAAATTATCATATTTCGAGCGGCTTCAATCCCGTATAATTTCTCTATTTCATGAATATGATTCGAAACGGTTCTTGTCGTATCGACCCCTTCAATTTGAACCACACTTTGCATATTAGTACCTTCAGTTTTAATGACCCATTCCTTAGTGTCATCGGAAGGAGTTAATAACCCCCTCTTAACACCCCGTATTCCCTTAACTACTTTCTTTAAAATCTTCTCTCTTAATTTTTGTAGACTCTGAAGATCTTCGATACCAGGATTAATAATAATAGAATTACCTTCACGCTTTATTGTTCCCTTTTTCTTATATCTCTTTAAAATTTCCGGAATTTCATCGATTTCTATTCCTTTCTTTTCACATATCTCTGGAATGAGATTAATTGATAATTGCCAATTGATAAAATCAAGATCGATATCATGAGTAATTTGTTCTATTCTAATCTGTTCAATACGATTATGAACTTTAATTGCCGTTCCCTCACTTTCACGGTAACCTTTTTCTAAATAAATTTCCATTTGCGGTGTGCTAGGAAATCTTCGCGCGTCAACAATTTCTATAAGACGTGGCAATCCTTGAGTTACGCTGAACTCTTCCACTCCTGCATAATGAAATGTTCTCAAAGTCATTTGAGTTCCAGGCTCGCCTATCGATTGGGCTGCAACTGTACCCACGGGCTCTGAAGTTTCAACAATTGCATTATTAAAATTAATATATATTTTATTAAGTAGGTATTCTAATTGCTCTGATTCTAATTTTTCATCTTTAATACGCAACCTTATTTTTTCAATTAAATCTTCAGGAATCCCATCATCATGTAATTCCTTCAATTTTTCCTCTAAAATTTTTTTAGACAATTCAACCATTTATAATAACCTTATTTATATTACAGATTTTATTTTAATTTCTCTTCTTTCCAGTCGGTAAAAGCTTTTGTTTTCTTTCCGCGCCATACCGCATTCTTTCCCGTTTCATCTTCAAATAATTTTACCAATTGATTTTCATCTAGTTTCTTTGTTTCTTTTGTTGGTTTAATTTTTTCTTTCTTTAACTCTTTTTGTGCTGGTTTCTTTTCTGGTTTAGAAACTACACTAGGCGGTAACTTTTTCATCTCATCGCGTACTTCATCAATATCTAATGATTTTGCTTTTAACAATAACACATCAAGATTAACGGCATCAGAATGGTCGGTGTGCATAGGATCGATCCCATCATCACCATAGCAAAATTGAATGACGTTTTTATCACTATTTCTAACGGTTCCATCATTTTCAACAACCATATCTTGTAAAGCATTAACCAATCTCCTTTGCATATACCCACTTGTTGATGTTCTGACGGCAGTATCAACCAACCCTTCTCTACCTCCCATCGCATGGAAAAAGAATTCTACCGGCCGTAATCCATTTCTATAAGATGATTCTACGAATCCTCTTGATTTAGGGGTAAGATCGTTAATTTTGAAATGAGGGAGTGTTCTCAAACTATACCCTCTATTTATCCTTTCCCCTCTAATTGCTTGTTGTCCTACAACAGCAGACATTTGACCTAAATTTAATATATTCCCCCTTGCTCCCGATTTTGTCATTATTACTGAATGAGCCTCATCGCCGATAAATTCTGCAGCGGATTCTTCTGATTTTTTACGAGCTTCAGCGAGAACTTGGCGAATTCTTAATTCAAGAGTCTCCCTCATGGAACGACCAGGAGCTCTTTTAAGTACTTTAGTATCATTTTCATAAAATGCTTTAATTAACTTTGACGATTCATTATCAGCATCTTCTAAAATGTTTCTAATATTTTGGTACGCCTTTCCATAAACATAAACCTCATCCAGTCCCATAGTCATGCCATTTTGACGAATTACATATAATAACATTTTGGTTGCATTGTCTAAAAATTGACGGCCTCGAGCATTACCGTGATCCTTTATAATTCTTTGTAAGATGCTATTAGATTGCATAGCACCAAATGAATTTTCATCAATAGTTCCTGTAATCAATTCTCCATTCTTGATTACCACGTAAGCATCATATTCACAGTCTTGTTCAGTACAAACTTCGCATTTTTTACAAAACTTTGATTTTACACGAATATTTAAATCATCAGGAAATAAGGTACTAAAAATTTGTTTTCCGGAATACATTGGTTCTGGTTCTGTTTTTACAGGTATAAGTTTATCTAAGCTGAAATTAGGTCTAGTATCAAAAATTCCTCCCATAAATAGTAGATTTAAGGTATCTTTTTTATTGTATAATGATTCTTTACTGGTAAATTGAAACACTGAAGAGATAAAATCTTGAATTCCTCCAAGAATAGGACCACCAAACCGAGGTGATAGAATATGTTCTTGCACCTTTAAAAGTAATTCTGCTTCGGTACGAGCTTCCTCGCTTTGCGGGACATGGAGATTCATCTCATCGCCATCAAAATCAGCATTATAAGGTGGACATACGGTCAGATTTAATCTAAAGGTTCTTCCATCCATTATTTTTACTTCATGTGCCATTATGGACATTCTATGAAGAGATGGTTGCCGATTAAATAATACCAAATCACCATTACTCAAGTGTCGTTCTACAGTAAAGCCGGGAGCTAGCATTTCAGCAATCATCTTTCGATTTTTCACATAGCGAAGGTCAATTCGTCTGCGATCATTACGAATGATATAATTTGCTCCAGGATGGTGATTTGGACCATTTAATACCATTTGTTTCATTTCTTCGATGTTCCAATCATTTACATTTGTAGGAATGGTGAGTATTTTAGCTATTTCAATTGGAACGCCGACTTCATTAATACTAATGTAAGGATTAGGTGATATAACACTTCGTGCGGAAAAGTCAACTCGTTTTCCACTTAAATTGCTACGGAATCGCCCTTCTTTTCCTTTCAATCTTTGAGTCAAGGTTCGCAAGGCTCTCCCTGAACGGTGTCTTGCGGGAGGGATTCCAGAAACTTGATTATCAAAATACGTAGTAATATGATATTGTAATAACTCCCATAAGTCTTCTACAATTAAATGAGGTGCCCCAGCATCGATATTTTCTCTTAATCTCTGGTTTATTCGAATAACGTCAACCAATTTATGGGTTAAATCATCTTCTGATCGGATACCACTATCTAATGTAATTGATGGTCGTGCGCATACTGGAGGAATAGGGAGTACAGTAAAAACCACCCATTCAAGTCGAGCATTTTCAGGAGAGATTCCTAAAATACGCAGATCATTGTCATTCATTTTCTTTAAACGCTCAAGAATTTCGATGGGTGTGATTCTGCGTGAGCCTTTATTCTCTTCTTCTTCATAAAAGGTAGTAGGCTTTTCAATAATGATTTTTTTCTTTTTCGCACCACAATACGGACATAACTTGCTTTTTCTTGCTCTTTTAAAAACAAGTTTCGATGCATCTTCATCACCCTCAAAAAAGAGTTTTCGATGCGAAACTTGTTCTTTTCTAAATTTCTCCTTCTCTTCATCAGTAAGCATTAAGCGAGAGCATTCAGGACAAATTGAACGTAATACTTTTAATACTTTTTTAGCGTATCCTACATGAATGACGGGTCTCGCTAATTCTATATGCCCAAAGTGTCCCATACAGTTGCTAACAAGATTTCCACAGGTCTGACATCTCTGTCCCGGCTCAATCGTGCCTAAACGCTGATCCATCAACCCAGAAGGGATTGGAAGACCATCTTCATCATAAGTATCTGCAGTAATAATTCGAGCCGCACTCATCTTCCGAATCTCGTCAGGAGATAATAAGCCAAACTTAATCTTCTCTATCATTTTTGTACGACTAAATGTATAACTCATAATATGAATTCCTCCATTTTGACATAGGTAAATATTAGTTTAATATTAGATTGCATACAGATCATAAAACTAAAACATCCTTTGTTTTTAGTTTAAAATTTAATAACCTTAAAGAATAAGTTAATCGGTTTAACACTGTAAGTTATTAAAGCATGCAAATATTAAAAATTTTACGGATTAGACATCATTTTTATCTTTTTCCAACAATAGTTATTTAAAATAATTTTTTTACTTTACGAAATTTATTACTTTATAATGCATATTGCCAAAATTATACGAAGTAAGATAGTGATATTTCTCATACAATTCGTTATTCTAAGCTTACTTCTGATCATCTTCAAATACTCTTTTAACATCGAGTTTGATAGTACTATTTCTGAAGAGCGAAAATGGGTCATCCAAGTGCTCGCAAATTTTATTATGTTTGAAAGCTTTTATGAGACAGTTTTCATATACGGAATATGGTTGGTGGTTTCGACAATCCCAATTTTACTTTATATGAAAGCTAAGAAAGCTTATTCGATGAATTTAATTTCATTTTTTTTCCCTAATTTCTTCTTTTATGTATTTCTTTCACGATATTCCCCCAATTATTTCAATGAGAATTTAGGGCAATTTCTTTTCAGAACCATTATTTTAGGAATTATCCTAATTACATATTCAATAGGTTTTTCCTTAGTCTTGAGTTATATTCAGAAAATTACTCGAAAAGAAGATAGCTTTGAACTCCAAGAAATAGAAAAAAAGGTGGTCTTTGATTGTCCAAAATGCGGAACACACTTTGAGTCCCGTCCAGAATTTTGTTACAACTGTAATGCAAGGTTAATTGATGAGGGTGAGAACCCCTTGAAAAATTCATAGAAACTGAGAGCGATTATGATAGAATGATTGGAGAGTTAATTGCGATTTTTGCGGTCCTGACATTTGTTTTATCAAATGTAATTTTTCGAAAAACTGAACACGAAGCAAGCCCAATATTTATCAATTTTTTTAGAACCACCATTGGAACGTTCACTTTTATTATTTTTGCGATTCTTCTTAATGTGTTTGATAAGATTTTCCTTCTACCATTTGAATTGTGGATCATTTTATTCATTAGTTTTCTATTTGGTCAAGTTTTTGGCGATACTGCTTACTTCAACGCTCAAAAAGATTTGGGTGCAACATTAGCCATGGGCGTATCAATGACCTTTCCCGTATTCACTTTTATCTTATCTTTAGTTTTTTTGAATAAAGCATTTGATGTGTCACTATTATTCTCATTAATATTTATCAGTTTGGGCGTAATTATCATTGGGAAGAGCAAGTCTAATGTGAAATCAAGTAATCACATGCTTTCAGATGCAGGAGATAAACTAGAAACCCGAAATTGGAGAAAAAGATTACATTTCAAAT
Source organism: uncultured archaeon (assembly GCA_964447495.1). Lineage (GTDB taxonomy): Archaea > Asgardarchaeota > Lokiarchaeia > Sigyniarchaeales > SOKP01 > SOKP01. The sequence goes on along the minus strand of CAYUTF010000036.1, from coordinate 15,688 downwards.
CGTTTAGAGCTTTAAGTTTTGGATTGATTGCGTCCCTGGGTTGGGCAATTGCATTAATCATAATTGAATTTGCTACTAATGAAATTGACACCCTATTAGTTCTTCAACCAGGTTTAAGTTCAGTTCTAGGAAATGTTATTCGATTTCCCTTTGCCGCTGCTATTCTAACATTAATGGTAGGCAAAGAGAATTACTCCAATAAGAAACGAACCAATAAAAGTTCCTTCAAAAAATCACCTATGACCTGGTTATATTTAGTTATTGCCGCGTTAATTGGAACCTCATTGGGGGCTTATGTATATACTGAAGCTGCACGTGTCGCAGGTTCCACTGTGATGTCTCTTATAGCGAGTGCTAGCCCTCTATTCTCACTTCCTTTAACATATCTGATTAATAAAGAAACGATAAACAAAATAGGATTTCTTGGTGTGATATTGACAATTATTGGCGTTATTATTATTCTCATTTAAGAACATTCAAAACCTATAATCATAGTAGATTACATAACTATTAAAGGGGCACCTACAATAAGGAATGTAATTTATATCTAAAGTATCTTGTCATACTCGAAATGATTAATATCGAGGATTATTTTTGTCATATCTATGAAGATTTCCCGAATATTACAATTTTCTTTCGAGGAGGTCTTATAATAAGGAATGGTCCCTTGCTTATTCCGAAAATTTTCAATAATTACCTCATTCATTTTTTTCTCTTTTTCTTTTACTAAATCGTATTTACATCCAACTAAAATCTTCGGTGTTGTATCATGAATAAGCTTATCAAGATGCTCATTCCACCAATCTAACCCAAGTAAGGTGTTATTAAGATTGTATAAACTAAAAACAAGAAATATTCCATTCGCGCCATTAATGTAATAACTGAACATCTTCTTGAACTGTTCTTGGCCTCCGAAATCCCAGATACTAAGGCGTACGAAAGTTTTTTCCCCACCAATGATAATGGGAAGATCATAGGTATAGAAATCGATACCAATCGTTAATCTTGTATTGGAATCGAACGTGTCGAAGCATAACCTCCGAGCAATACACGTTTTACCTACTCCACCATTGCCAATTAAGCAAATTTTAAACACATAGGCCGGTTTTTCTTCTTGTTCTACTTCCATATCATTAACACTTAATATATTTCAAGAAAAGTAATAAATGGTTAATACTATAATCATTTTATCTCATTTTAATTCTTTATGCATATAAATTTTAAATCCGAAGTTCAAATTGAATCAAAAAATATTCGGATGATGTAAGTTCATTGGAAAAAGTTAAATCCTTCCATGTTAATCAAATGATATATAATATCCGCTTAAGTTTTATAATTAGAGGTTTTGAATAGTAAAACGGGACTTTGCTGTACTAGTTTAATATAAATGACCTAAAAATATATAGTCCTTTTAACTTGAGAGTAATTTTAGGATTTTTGGTTGAGAATTTCGACCAGATGCTATTACATTAAGTCTATCTTCTAAGTAAACCTATTTATTCGAGTCCATATATTGATCATTTTTAGTAGTTGGATTTCAGAAGTTAAAAAAAAAAATTATTTCTGTAGTATTTTTTTTTGTCGACTTGATTTGGATAATTTGAACCATCGAATATCCATCATCAACCAACACATTTATATAGAAGTAATACTAATTAAAAATTAAATACATTAAAATTTTAACATAAAATTTAACGTATTAGTAATTTAAAAAAATAATTGTGGAGGAATAAAAATGGCTGCATTCGCATGGAGTCCTTTACGGGCTTTAATGAAAAAAGCCGGAGCTGAAATAGTAAGTCGAGCCGCAGTTGATAAATTAATGGATTATTTGGAAGAATATGCCAAAGAATTAACTGGCTGCGCGTTAGACATTGCTAAGCATTCCGGAAGAAAGAAGGTCACTAACGAGGACATGAAAATCGCAATCAACATGATTTAGATTGTCAATTCGGTTAATTAGCTTAAATTTTTTATTTTTTTTTCTTATTCTAATAATCTTCAGCTTAGTAAGATATAATATAATACTAACTAAAATCCCTATAACTAAAAGGGATATAAGAAAAGAAGGTCCAATGCCCTCTTTTATTTTCTATTTTTTAATTTAGAATGATTGTGATTTCAATAAATAAAAAATAGATACTTTATTTTACTGTATATGATGCAAGAAAGGAGACCTTATAACAAACTCATCTCAATTCCCTTTTATCAGGTCGTTATAAACGATTCATTTTGGGCTAAACGACAAAATATTAATCGAATGACTGCTATTTATCATCAATATAACCAATTAGAGAAAGATCATCATATTGATAACTTTAGAGTTGCTGCACATGAAAAAAAAGGAACTCATCGAGGGCAGTTCTATTATGATTCCGACTTGTACAAATGGCTAGAAGCTGCTTGTTACATTTTGCACCAAAATGAAGATAACAATTTGAAAAGAAAAGTAGATGAGATTATAGATTTAATTCTAAATTCTCAACTAGAAGATGGATATATCAATACTTTTTATTCTACTAACTTTATCGAGAGGCGATTCACTAATACAACATTTATGCATGAACTTTATTGTGCTGGTCATCTTATCCAAGCAGCCATTGCTCATTATAATGCAACAAGTTCAGAATGTTTACTAAAAGCTGCTGAAAGGTTTGTTTATTTAATTTATGAAAAATTTATGAAAATCAAAAAAGAAAATCCTCCTGGCCATCCAGAAATAGAATTGGCTTTGATGGAATTATTTTATCTTACAAACCAAAATAAATACTTCATATTGGCAAAAGATTTTATTAATCGCAGAGGAAAGGATGCTAATTCAAGAAGATATATCATTTCGCAATTTCTAAATATGAATTCAACGTTAATTATGGCAAAAAAGAAGACGAATTTGGATGAAGCAGATGAAATTGAAGATTTTTATGCGAATCTTTCAATAATAGAGCGGATTAAATTTTATAATTCTATCCTGAGTGGAAAATGTTATCAACTTCGCACTCCCGTACGAAATATAGTAGATCCAGTAGGACATGCCGTAAGAGCTATGTATTTATATTGTGCAATGGCAGATATATTCTCTGAAACGGGTGATGAGTCTCTCGTTAAAGTACTTAAAAGATCTTGGTTAAAGATCAATAGAGGAAAGATGTATATAACGGGGAGTATTGGTTCTATTAAAGGAATAGAGGGTTTTGAAAAAGATTTCAAATTAAGAATCAAAAGATCATATTCTGAAACTTGTGCAGCCATAGGATATCTGATATGGAATTGGAGAATGCTCCATATTACAGGACATGCCAAATATTCAGATTTAATTGAAAAAATTTTATATAATTCAATGCTAGTGGGACAATCTCTTAATGGAGAAAAGTACTCTTATGATAACCCTTTAATCTCTGAAGGCAAAGACGAGAGAAAAGATTGGTTTCTATGTCCTTGTTGCCCCCCAAATATCGCAAGGACAATTGCATCTTTAGGGAAGTATATCTATAGTAAATCAGAAAATGGAATATTAATTAATCAATATATAGGAAGCACACTAAATTGTAAAATGCATAACAAAGATATCCAAATTATTCAAGAAAGCAACTTCCCTTGGAAAGGAAAAGTTAAACTAAAAATAGTATTAGATACAAACCAATCATTTAATATATATCTTAGAATTCCGGAATGGTCTAAAGATACACAAATTGAAATTAATGGCGAATTATATAATGAAAATCCTAGTCCGGGTAAATATTTAGAAATTTTTCGGAACTGGTGTGATAAGGACGAGATTATAATAGTATTCGAAATGAAGCCTACTTTGATATTTGGTGATCCCCTAGTCAAAGATATTAGGAATAAAGTATGTATATCCAATGGTCCTATAGTGTATTGTTTAGAGCAAAAAGATAACACAGATTTTGATATCTTTTCCGCAAAAATTCAGAAGGATATATCGCTTAAAGTTATTTTTCAATCAAAGATTTTAGGCGGGGTCAATACAATTGAAGGTATTATTTTCCCAGATAAAAAGTTTCTCGCAATACCTTATTATGCATGGAATAATCGTGGTCCCGATAAAATGCAAGTCTGGCATAAAAAAGTTTAATTTAAAAAGGTTTGAATAAGAGATTTAAAATCTTTTTCAATTATAGAAGTATTTAAATATAGCAGGTTTTCTTGGAGCTCAGCATTATTTTTTACTCCCATAAGGCTTAAATTCACACCCGCTAATGAGGTAACATAATTTAAACACTTTATCGAATTGATATCAGATGGGACTTTCTTTTTAAAATTTAAACCAGCAGTTTGATATTTAGCAAAATAAACTGTTTGATTTTTCTGCAATAATTTACCTCCAGCAAATGGTTTAATAGCAATCAATCCAATTTTACTTGTTAAGCATTTTTTCAGCAAAGATTCTCTTTCCTTAAGTTGATGATTTGCGATATTAATGGGGAACATTAATACATCGAACTTTTGACTTTCGATTGCTTTCATTGCAACAGAGATATCATGAGTGCTGATTCCGATATAATTAGCTTTTCCTTCTTTTTGAAATGAAAGAGCTAAATCAAGCAAATTATTAGGACTTATGATGTTATCATATTCCGTTAAGGTCACAAACTGGATTATAAGAATATCAACATGCTCTATTTGTAATATTGAGAGTAGTTTTAAGAATGAATCTTTAGATTCTAATACATCTCTAGTCTTTCTGGGGCTTCCTTCAAGTTCCCTCGTCCCTAAATGTCCAGTTATTACGATATCCTCCCGATGCCCTATGATCGCGGTTGATAGGTTTTCTAGATATTTCTGAACTGAAAAAAGTATATCAATATAATTTATACCTGCTTTAATCGCTTTCCGAAATACCTCAATGACTATTTCTTTTGGTTGACGTAATAAATATTCTGTTCCTAATCCTATTTCGCTTACTTTAATACCAGTATTTCCTAGATCGTTATATCGCAAAATTGGATTCCATCTTGATTAATATTTGTTCTTATAATGAGAAGATTAATTTAGGTCGGAAATTTTGAATATTTTTCAAATAGTGATTCTGTCATTAAATTAAAAGCTTCTTCAACATTTTGACCTGTTTTGGAAGATAATTCTACAAATGAGGATAAATTATATTTTTTCGCAGCGAGTATTCCTTCATTCCTGGGAACCGCCCTAAACTCTTCTAAATCGATTTTTGAGCCAATTAACATTATTGGTATATCTCCAGCATGTTCTCGAATAATTTGCGTCCAATCGGGCAGATGATCAATAGATATTGAGTTAGTAATATCATATAAGAAAAATGCAGCATTAGCTCCTTTACAATACTGAGATAGTAAAAATCTAAAACGTTCCTCTCCCCCAAAATCCCAGATCTGTAACTTTACCTTCTTTCCTTTAAAATTAGTAGTCTTAGAATAAAAATCAACCCCAATAGTCAGTTTCAAATCCTCAAGAAAGAATCCTGAGATATACCTAATTGTAAGCGAGGTTTTTCCGACACTTGCGTCCCCTAACATCATAATTTTAAACGTAAAGTCATAATCTGTCATATTATTTGATATACCAATAATTTAGGTTATTCTGTTATATTTTTATGATAAACACATCAATGATAAGTGTGTTAATTTTCTTAATTTTATACCTTTACAATTCTCTATTAATAACAATTATTATTATTATTATTTAATATTTCTTTCTAAAAAGGTTTCCTACATCAGAAGAAGTTCATAGTATTAGAATTAAGAAATTAAATACAGAATGAGCCAATGAGACAGGTATTAAAGAAAAATCTGACAAAATAAAAACCAGAGCTAATATAAAACCTATTGTAAAATAATACCCGAAATATGATAAAATTGTTGAAAATGGAACAAGAAAAGGAGGAACATGATAAATAGCAAAGGCAATTGAAGAAATTACGATTATAATGGAAATATGAATTTTGTTCTTTAATTTGGTGATTATAAATCCACGAAAAAAGCTTTCTTCACAAGGTCCAATAATTAGAAATTGAATTACAACAAAAACCAAAAATTGTATTAGGGAAGGATTTATAATCTGGATGCTTATTGCATTCTCTATCCCCTCAATTATAAATTCTGAATTAAACAGATTAGCTAAAATTATATCTTGGAAAAAGATCAGAATAAAATCACTTATCATCACTAATCCAATGCCGATATCTACTCCTATTACTACTTTCATTAATTTAATAGTAAAGTTTGAGAAATTAACTTTAATTCCTATTTGATTTAATTCTTGTTTGATACTTGTTTTTGCTATTCTCGAAGATATTAAAATAGGTATTATAATAAATAATATTTCAAGGGTGGATAAAGAAATTAATACCCATGGATTCTCTCCAAGTTGAATCATGAATGAAAATAATTTTATTATGGTTTTAAATATATCTTAGAAATCATAAAATCTCATATCTCATTAATTTTAATATTCAAACATTAATCCAATATTCTTGATGACAACTCAAGAGAAAAATATCAATTTCGATAATTTAGGATCAATTAAAGATGTTTTATCAAATGAGATTGGCTTAACTAAAGAGCAAATTTTGCTAAAGGATATTAATAATATCGCAGAAGAATTTCAAGAAATTGAAGTTTTAAAAAAGAAGTTTGTAACTTGTATTACAGATAATTTTGATAAGTTGGATTTTACTGAGTTTATCAAATATCCAAATTATGATATTAAAGAAAATCTAATAAAAAAAAAGATACAAAAATCCAACATTCGTGGATTAAATGTTGTATGCGTTGATGGAAGCTCGGTAATCAAAAAGTTTATGAATGTCGACTTTTCATTTTTAAAAGCCATCGCAGTGAAATATTATTTTTATAAAAATCATTCTTCTAAGATTGATTTTTTTCCAGATTTAAGTGGCTTTAATAATTATCTTGTGCAAGGTAATTATTTTAACAGAGAAGAGAATGCAGTGGAAGCAAAAATTTCGATGGATATGACTTTCATGGAAATAAATTTATTAAATAGATTAATTGAGAACAAACAAAATATAGATTTGATAATTATTGATGGATCTATAGTTATTATGCCTATTAATTTATTATTTACCCAAGATATTGAAATCGCAAAAAAATATGATCGATTATTGAGGGAATATAAAAAATTATATAAGAATTGTATTGAAAAGGGAATAATTTTAATCGGGTCAATAAAAGATACTAAAACCTCCGCGTTGACTCATATTATTGGAAATTCGATTTTAATGCTTAAACCAAGTTATAATCATTTAAAAGAATTTATAGATATTAATTATCTTAGAGTTATTGAATATTTTTCAGATATGGATCTTTTCCAGAGAATATTACACAAATCGGAAAGAAGTTGCATATTTACTTGCAAGAAAGATATTGATAAGATAAGAGATACAGGAATTAAGAAAGAAATACCATATTATTTTCCATTGAATTTTTATGCCTTTTATCTTAAAACTGCCTTCTATGACACTCCCTGCCGAATTGAATTTTTTATGGATGAGAACCAATCATTTAAGGATGCCGCAAAAAAGGCAGATTTAATATCATCTATTTTATTGCCTATATCAAGCTTTAATGAATATTACGGCCTTCCAATCCCTCAAATTGAAGCTCATAAAAGAGCAGTATTTAAACCATCAGAAATTAATCTCCTATTCAATACTCTTTCTAGAAAAATCAATGCTTACGGAATTAATTTATTAGAAAAGCGTCGATCGAGAAGACCTTTCTAAAATTCCCTAAATATAACTCTATTAAGCATAATGTCTTCAAAAAAGATATGTTTCTTTACTAAAATAGTATTTTGAAATCCTGATGTTTCTAATATTTTTATAATATGATTTAAATCCATCCTACTGGAAGAAATATAATAAAGCAAGTATGAATGATTAGTATTAAGAAAATTATGAACTTGATTAAAAAATTCAATAATTAGCTCACAACCCCTTTTTCCACCATCCCAGCTATAATCGACACTATTTGGTGTTTCTTTAATTTCAATTTCTAAGGAGGGCAAATACGGAGGATTGAATATAATTATATCAAATTTTTGTTTCAATTTATCGGGAAAAGATTTGAATAAATCTGAATGGATATATTGGATACTATTTTCAGAAGAATTTAATTTTTCATTGTTTTTTGCACAAATAATTGCTTCTTCTAAAATATCAGAAGCATAAATTTCAGGATTAAAATTCACAAACTTGTTAGCGAGAAGTTTGATGAAAATAGCTATTATGCCCGTTCCTGTTCCCATATCCAATATATATCTTATGCTTTTTAAATCCTTTCCATCAAAATATAAATTATTAACATTTTTTTTGAAATAATCAATTAAAAGAAATGTGTCATCCGAAGGTGAATACACTTTGTCACTTTCGCATTGTATAATCGGATCTACAGTATTATTTATTTTTAATCCCATCCTCTATCGTTGTTTTCAAGTAAATCATATATTTTTTTACTAAGTTTGATAAAATCATCATAAGTATAATTAGAGAGTTTGAGATCCTGAATATTATTTATCTTTAAGTAATGGATTAATTCGTTTTTTGATATTGTTATCGATTTTATGGTGTGTAAATATGAATTAATTGCATTTGATAAATTTTTATTCTTATATGGCATAATACCAGCAATGAATTTTAAAAAAAAGCTTCTTCCTTCTTTTAATTTCAAAAATGAATCGATTTTCTCCTTTGGAAATGCTTTAATCATAGATAGTTCAATCTTCGGGACGGGGTAAAATGAATGGGGTGAAATTGATTCTTTTATAGAAGGTTTCATAAATGCATTAAAATTTACTGATATTCTCGAGAAAGTTTTATAAGTGTTTTTTGTAAAAATTCTTTCTGCGAGATTTTTTTCAATAATCATTATTCCAGAAGGGGGATGATCAGTAAAAAAGACTTTTTCCAAAATAGGTCCCGTTATTGAGTAAGGAATGTTTGATACCACCTTGTTATGAGGAGCTAGTGTAGCGTTTAAAATATTTTCATTGAATAATTTAACATTTGGAGTGTTAGAGAATTTAGTTTGAAGGTATTGAAAGAGGATTGTATCAATTTCATAAGAATAAACTTCTTTTGCTCTTATACTTAGTTCTGTTGTTAATATTCCTAAGCCTGCTCCGATTTCTAGTATGATGTCATTCTTAGTGATCTCTGAAACAGAGATAATTTTGTGTAAAATGTGCTCATCTATTAAAAAATTCTGACCTAAATTTTTTTTAGGCGTGATATTTAATTTCTTAAGAATATGAATCGTTTCATTTCGGTTCATTTTTATTCATACTTCTGAGTCTTAGAGAATAAGTAATATTTCACTCCTTCTCGTTGTAATTCTTTAACTATTCTTTGAGCAATAAGTTTTGCAGGATTAGATAAACTCGTTCGATCAGCAATATCTTGGAAAGTGATAAATTTTTGTCTCTCTCTGGCATTAAGAATATCCCACATATGTTTTTGACCTATTCCAGGAAGAAGTTTTAATGCGTGCATTCGTGGAGTAATTGAGGTAGAATTATTAAAAAATTTTATAAATTCTTCCTCATAATTTAGCACTTCTTTTTCAAGAATTGACTGTATAAGGGCTTTAGAAGTGTTGGTTAAATCATCATAATCTATTTTTTTAAGTACTTCTCTTAATTTATTTTGATTAACGAATTCTTCATATGTATTTTTTTCTTGAACTTGAATATTAGAATCTTTATTTATTTTTACTTCATAGAGAACAAAGTCGGGTAAGGTAATTACTTGGGCAATTGGAGTCTTCGACCAGCTAGGTTTATCTTCTTCAGGATGACCACGGAGTAATAAATCTAAAATTATTACTTCTCGAAACTTTTTGATAAACTGTTTCTTTTTTTTCGGACCTCTCCTTTGATAATCCGATTTGTACGGAGGTCTTCTGTATCGATCCCGATGTCTTTCCATAAACACCAATTTTCTTCGTAATTATTTTCGTGATATCCATAATAAATTTAATTTTTAAAATCTCTTTTTTATTAAGGATTATTCATTAAAATTTAAAACAACAAGAATTTATAAATTCTTCGATGTTATTAGTAAAATTTAGTATCTTTAGATCAGATTAAAATTAAATTGATTTTAACTCTTCAATTTGATATAGAAGATCCTGTAATTGATCATCATTTAATGTTTTTCCTATAAAGCTTTTCTCTAAGATCATTCTTATTTCCGGAACTGTCTTTGGATCTATGTTTACTATATTAATGGCATACACATCTTCTATTTCATATTTATCGATTAAGAATTTTTTAATCTTTTGTGCTGATTTTTCATCAATCTTAGCAAATTTATTAACGTAATTATATGTTATTTCTTGAAAATGAGATAATCCTTCTTCTTTATCAATTTCTTCAATTTTCCTTTTCACATTTTCCATTATTTGTTTTACTTCAGGAATCGAAACGGATTTTTCACTAACTTTACGTCCAGACATATAAATCGCAATTTTTTGAATTTTGGGTTTAAATTATTGAACCTTTATTTAATCTCAGATGTTCTTTCCCTATAAATAACTTTTTTCTTGAATTACCCAGTTTAACCTCAACTTCATAGCAACGACCTCTTGTTCCTATAATTGTTCCTGTTAGTCCATGATACCGTCTATGTGGCATTCCTCTCTTTTGCTGTGATGGATCTGTGATAATATCTACTTTATGACCAATCTCATATTCGAATAAATATTTATCTATTGAAAGGAGTCCTTTTTCTCTCACTCGCTTTCTATGACGTTTCCGGGTCTTATTTCTATAGCCTTTATGAAGTGTCATTTTTTCCACTAAACAACAATTCAATTTAAAATTAATTAGAGTAAGTTATTTTATACGGGATAATTTATTTATTTTTTGATTTTATTACCTTAAAAAGACAATTAATAGATTTTTAAAACATCTAACTCCTTACATAGAAGTGAAGTATTAAAAATTTCTGAAAAGGATGGCTTTGTTCGTCCATCATCTCCACTAATAAGTTCCTTAATATAAACACCACCTTGCGTCTCAATTATAAATTCAAACAATGTTGATTTCAGATATTTTCCGTTAATATTGTAGATAACTTTTTCCCGAACCTTATCAGCTCGGCGATGAGACACACGATTTGGAGTTCTCTGCTTTATTTTCTTATTTATAAATGTGTTATTTAGCTCATCCAGGTTTTGGGCAAAGATTTCTTTGGAAATTTTTTGTTCTGAAGAGACTAAGGCTTTATAGATCTTTTTAGTGCTCTCTGCGCTTTTCTTCAGTGATTTAACTTGAGTTTTCGAACTATATGTTAAATTAGAAATTTTCACTTTTTTTTTATTTCTTTTATTTACTTTTTTTTGAATAAGAGTAAGATTCAAAGTCCTTCTTTTTGGATTTCTTAACTCTAATATAAAAGGGCGTCCCTCCCCTAGCATTCTCACATCAATATCTTCCCTACCCCCACCATGAAACTTTGAATCCGAAGCTAATGATTCAGATACAAAAAGTGGAGAAATTAACTCTTCTACACTAGTAATATATTGCTTCCCAGTAAAATTACAAAGTTTACATCCCTTTCCCATGCAACTCCGGCAATTCCAGTGAGTTTGAGGTATATTTCGCAAATATTTATTATATCTTCCGGAGATGAATATAGCTCTTATTATAAGATCGATAGAATATGATTTTGGGGTCAAATTAAAAACAATTGTTATATCAGGATTCGCAAATTCAGAAGGTTTATTTAAATAGCTTGATACTAATTTCCCTACTTCTCGATTAAAATGATTTTTAATAGATTCTGATTCAAGTAAATTGAATTCTGATTTAAAATTATCTTCAGTGTTAATTAATTGCGAATCAATCGCCGTTCCAATTAAAAAATTTTCAAATTCTATATTTTTTAATTTATTTATTGCATCAAGGGCATAGGGTTCCAGATTAGAAAAAATATCATTGCATAAATAACATTTTTCTGACTTGTGCTTTGTGGGGCCATTTAGGCCTTCATTTTCCAAAACCTTATAAGCAGGCATGAAATAGGCGTTTTCAGCAAGTAATTTTAAATTTTTGACAGATTCTTCTTGGTTTTTTCCTGATGATAATATAAGACTGTGTTGTTCCATTGTGAGGGTTAAAAGTAAAGAATTTCCTCGATCATAATTTGTAGTAAATGTTCCGAGTAAAGAAAACATCCTACCTAAACAATGAATGCATATGTGATATTTTCGATAAATATCTAAAACTTTCTCGAATATAGACACAATAACAATAATAAGAGATCATATTAGTTTTTAATGATTAATCTCAAAGTGGGAGGAGAGGATTAAAAAAATTTTAAAACAAATTTTTATTTTTCTATCTAATTTTATTTTTGATATTAATAACTTAATTAGTAGATTAGATATGAGTGAAAAGAAAACTGGGTTCGTAAAGTGGTTTGATTATAAAAAGGGTTTTGGATTTATTGCTACCGATAGTGAGGAGGATGTTTTTGTACATTTTTCAAATATCTTAATGGAAGGGTTTAAGAAATTAGATATAGGAGATCAAGTTGAATTTGAATTAAAAGAGCCTGAAGATGGAAAAGGTCCAGAAGCGATTAATGTTAAATTATTTGCTAAAGATAGACGTTATTAAACCTTCAAAATGAGATTTTATCTGCATTTTATGCGTTATTCCATAAAAAATTAAAATGAAAAAAAAAATTTAGAATTTTATCTTTCCCATTTGAAATCGAGATTTACATACTTTTTTGTAAAGAAATAGGAAACTAATAGTATTACAGAAGCAATCGGTCCAAATATTATTAATCCTAGTGTAAAAGAATCTCCAGTTCCATTAGAAATCAAAGGTAATTCAAAGAGTAAACCATTTAAAAATACCGCAGCTGCTTGAAAAATATTAAGAATTATAGAAGGAAAGCCTGCATAAGTTCCGGCTTTTAAATTGCTGGTCGATTTCTCATCATCCTCAGCAACATCAGCATAAATGATATATGGAAATAAAAACCATCCTCCTAATATGGCTCCAATGCCTAAAATGAAAATTATTCCAAGAATCAAGAAGCTACCCATTGGAACCAGCCCGAGTAGTGTGATTGGTAGAAAAACTACACCTAATAAAAATACATAACCGAGAATAGGTTTCTTTCCCTTTTTTTCTATCAATTTTCTCCATATATATAAAAAGACAAAAACGCTTAGAAGCAAGCTTACAGCGACGATGATATAATCAGTATCTTCTAAATGTAATGCATCTTCTGCGTATTTTAGCATTCCCGTTGAAACCATAGTCCATCCAAATCCAGATATTCCTACCATGAACACAATTTTCATGAAATTTTTGTTTCGTACAGTTACTTTCAAACTTTCCCATAGTTTGGATTCAAATTTATAGTTAGGTTCAGTTGGCATTAAAAAGATGAGTAGGTAAAATAGAGCAAATACGAGAAGTCCAAAGATTATTATCGGTAAGTAATAGGTTAAAGGAGATGTGGGATAGGGTAAGAAAGCTTCACGTGCTGCTTTTAATGAACCTACATATTTAGTTAAGATAAGTAAGGTAAACAAAGCCATTATCCCATTTCCGACGAAATTAAACGTATTCTGATATTGTGATGTCTTTGGTCGATCTTCAATTTTAAACAATTCAGCCATCCATGCTTGATAAGGTGTTGTACAGGCATAACTTGCTCTAAAAACTATATCCCAAATTAAAAGCCAAAGGAATAAAGTAAATGTATCATTCAGATTGGGTAAAAAAAAGTCGGGTAACAATAAGAAAATTATGGATAATCCTAACAAAGGAGCAAAAATTATCATATAAGGTTTTCGTCTTCCCAATTTTGTATATTTCATGTCACTGAACCATCCAAATAAGAATTGAGCAAGTGCAATAGTAAGATATCCCATTGCCAGCGCGAAGCCAACTAATAGAGGGGGCATACCAAACCCAGATGTATAGAGTGTCAATAATGCCCAACTCTCAATACCAAGCACAATAGATGTCCCAATTCTTGGAGCAGCAAAAGTTAATTTCTTTCCAGTAGAAGTGTCCGTACGAATTAATTCTTTTGATTCGTTCATTAATTTAACCTTCTTTCTCAAAATTTAATTATTATTGGATAAAGTTAATAATTATATTTTGGATTCTTTATTATTTAAGGATTTTATTTTCTGAATCTAATTTTAATAATAATTAAACAATAAAAAATTGAAATAAAAACTAGTCCTCTTCTTCATCCCATCCTAAGTCTTTAAGGACAGACTCAAAGGTTTTAGATTCTTTATCTAAGACAAATTCCGTTTCATATTCAGTTGCCGTATCGGTAAATTGAGTTTCGAAATCAGGGGGTTTTAGTTCCTCAAGAGAGGGTAGTAGTTGGGGAGATTGTGGTTCTGCTGTGTGTGTTATATCTTGGATTACAGGGGGTTCTTGAACAATTTGTGGTTCTTGAATAGAATTATCTTCCTCAATTTCCATGGGAGTATAATCATCTAAGGGAATAGGCGGGATTTCATCATCATAAACCTTAAATTGCTCATCCACAATTTTGGAATCCATAGTTTTCAGAGTAGGATGTTCCAATTCTTTTTCATATTGAAGTCCTAATGTTTTTGGTATGGATACGATATTATTTTGAGGAATAGTTCCAATTTCTTCACTATCTTCACCTTCCTTTTCCCAATCATCAAGAAATCCGAGTAAACCATCTAATGCTTCTTTATCTTGTTCTGCGGTAGGAACTACAATTGGTTTCTCTTCACCAATATCGATAGGTAAGTTCAATTTTGCTTTCTCTGAATCTTCTAATGATAATGTCATCTCAGTTACCTCATCTCCAGAGATTAATTTATTTAATTTCTTAGTTAATTCACGAAGATACCCTAAATAGTACCCTATTCTATAGACATTCTTTAAACCTCCAAAAACAATATACTCATCATTGATTGCCAGGAGTATGCTATATCCCGATGAGTTGTGAAGAATTATTTCTGTTAATGCACCGTGAGCTGTTGCCTCACTTAACCTTAATCCTAAATCGATTAATGCAGTACTTGAAGCTGAAGTAGCATCTGCATCTAATTCGGATGAAGTAGAAGAGGCTACTTTCATGCCAACCCTAGATAAAACAGCAAGATTTTCTAAATCTGTATTTTCTTCTTCATTCTTTAAAATATGAAGCATATTATCACGGATATCTTGAGGGAGCGAGGACATTTTTCATCAATAAAATACTAAATTTAACATTTTTAATATTTACTCTATCTTAAATATAATCATAGAATTTATACTAATATATTTTTTTCTGTCTACTTTTTTAAAAATTTAATTAAATTCATTTGAGTAGAGGGAGATTCAAGAATCTTTTTAAACGAGTAACTGGATAATTCTGTAATCAACTCCATGATTTTTTCCAAAACCTGTTCTTCATTTAAACCTTCAGTGTTTATTATGAAAACTCGTTCTTCTTGATTTTTAGATAGTAATAACTGATTATAATAAGAAAGAATTGTTTGCATATATTCTCTTTCATATTCATTCCACTCTTTTCTTCTGTGATCTAAAGCCCCTCTTTGATGAATCCTTCTTAAAATAGTAGTAGGCTCAGCATTTAAGTAAATGACGTAATTCTCTTTCCAATCAACGGAGTTATACATATCTTCGATAAGGATATAATCTTTTTCTT
>CAYUTF010000035.1:25681-29171 GCA_964447495.1 uncultured archaeon | reverse complement strand
AAAATCTCGATAATTCCTTCTAAAATCATTGAGCCCCCAGTTCGAGCTCCAAAAGCATATTGGGCAGCTAAGCCTCCTGATCCATGGCATAACGGCATACCTTGAACAAAGGGATTAATCAGATTCATTAATCCCATATTAAAAGCAAGGGAATCGGCATTAATTGCCTCAATTTTATCAGGAAATAATTCTTTTGCTAAAGCAACTGTTGCAATCATAACATTTGTTAAAGTTAAGAATAATTGAGCAATACCTGCAAAAAGCATACCATATATCATATCACTCCAATCAGGGATAGATACATAAAAAATAGGGAGACTAAAGGAGATATCTTCTAAAGAGAATAACCCCGTGAAAATTAGTATTAATATCCCAATAATAATGAGAATAATGGATGAGGGAACTTTTTTACTATTAATAAAAATGAGAATAATTATAATTGAAACAAATCCAAGAATTAAATTATCAATAAGGAATGTTATCGCGGTCCATCCTAATATTAACCCTAATCCCAATTGAATTCCTCGCACTGTTATGATAGGGATTTTTTTGACTATCTTTCCGAGTAATTTAGATAATCCCAATATTAGCCAAATTAAACCAGTAGCGAATCCTGTTGACGTAACCAATGATGGTGTCCACTTTTGAGAGATTGCTATGGTTCCAATGGTTTTTTGAGGTTGTACTGGCAGAGGTAGATTAAATTTTATACCTAAGATAATATTTGTTAAACCAAGGGTAAGAAATATACCTGCTGGATTTAAACCTACGATAGAAACATACCCTATAATAAATGGAATAAGTGTACCCCAGTCTCCAAATGCTCCACCTAATTCTCTTAGAGAAAACTTTTTAATTTTGTTTTTAGTATCATTTTGAGTCATTTTTTTATCAACTTCTCCTTAGTAAAAATGGAGCATCAACATCTAGCTAGAAATTAATTTAAATAAAATTTAATATTTAAAATAGGATAAATGTATATTAAACTAAGGTAAATTAATTTAAAAATTTGTGAATCTACTTATGAAAGAAATCCTAGCTAATGAGCTTACATTCTATATAGTGGATGTATTTGCGGAATATAAATATGAAGGTAATCAACTTGCGGTGGTTGTATCTGAGGATGTCCTTTCGGATGCAATGATGCAGAAAATAGCTAAAGAAATGAACTTTTCAGAAACAACGTTCATTACATCTATAGAAAACCATGATGTTAGAATATTCACTCCAAAAACAGAATTACCCTTTGCTGGCCATCCTGTATTAGGTACAGCTTACGTAATTAAGAAAGAATTTATAAAAGAAAAAATAAAAACGATATCCCTCAATATCAAACTCGGTACCATCGCCGTGCTATTTAAATATAAAGGAGATGTTATTGATGAAATTTGGATGGAACATAAAGAACCTACTTTCCATGGATTTTTTGCTCCTGAAGTTTTAGCAGAAGTTTTAGGGATTAAAGAAGAAGACATTGATACACGCTTCAATATTCAAGAAGTCTCAACAGGAGTTCCCACATTAATTGTTCCATTAAAATCCTTAGATGCCCTCAAACGTGCAAAGATAAAAAAGGAGCCATATGAAAAATTGATTCAAAATCTTCAAGCAAAAACAATTCTTATATTCTGCCCGGAAACATATAATAAGAATAATGATTTAAACATGAGATTTTTTGCCGATTATTACGGTGTTCCTGAAGACCCTGCAACAGGTTCTGCAGCGGGATGCCTCGCAGCGTATCTAGTGAAACATGAATACTTCGGAAAAAATACTATAGATATAAAAGTCGAACAAGGATATGAAATAGGGAGAAATTCATTACTCCTGCTTAGAGCTGAGAAAAAGCAAAATAAGTACTATATAATGGTTGGCGGAAATGCTTACATCATCGCAAAAGGAAAATTACTTTAGAATTTTTTAAATCCTTGGCAAATTGACTCTTTTATTCATATTAGTATTCCTAATAATGTCTTCTATTTTAAATAATTCTATTTATACTTAATTCTATACTTTTCTAGACTAATTGAATAAAAATTATATTAGATATATATACAACATCATTTTAAATATCAAATAGCAATTAATATCTTGCATCAAAAAATCAAAATAAAATGAGAAATTATGGGAGCTATAAAGAAAATTTATTCCAAAATTAACGCTAGCTACTTTGCGTTTATAGGCTTACTAATATTTTTCATAGGCCTTATACCTGCGATGGTGGTACATACTTCTTTTAGTTTTTTTGAAACACATATTAGTCATTTAGGTGGCCCAACAAATGATTTGTATATCCTCTTTAATGTATGTTGGTTTATCACAGCGATCTTTATAATCTTATTTATGCTAGGATTTACATTATATCTGCAAGAAAAAGGTTTAGCTAAAACAGGAACCGGGATTATGTTTATACTCGCTTTTTTATCAGCGGTTGGTATCATGGGAATGTCAATTTTTAATACAGAAGAGTCTTATACTAATCATTTTATATTTGAATTAGTGTTCTTTTTCACAGGAATCCTGTATTTGTTTGGATATGCAATACTTGAAAATAAAGCTAAAATATTTTCAAAAGGGCAGGTATTATTTAATATAATTGTAGCTGCTTTTTTTCTGTTATACTTAGTTTTATTAGTCTTAAATCGAGTAATTTCAGGATTTGCTCCTGAGTTCCAAAGTTTTGCGGAATGGTTATTTTTATTTGCAAATCTGCTCTGGTTCTTTGAAAATGGTATCTTAATGCTTAGAAATAAGTAAATAAAATTAAATAATAGTTTTTTATTTTTTTAATTATTTTAATCTAGGATATACAAATTGATTTTGACACATTGGACATGAATTATATTTCGAAATCCAATTCGTAGCACATGATTCATGGAATATACTGCCACAAAAAGAACATATAATTTTTTTAGCATTAGTTTCTACATATTCGTGACAGATTACACATTGAATATTATTTGAAATAGATTTCTTATGAAATTTCAAATTCTCCCCACAATATGGGCAAAAATTTAATTTAGGATTGATTTTATTCTTTAAATTAACCCCACAATTGGGGCAATACCTTATTTCATGAGTTATTTGTTTTTTTACATTATCTACCAATATTGAATTATGATGAGTTTCTTTCGATATCTCTTTTTCACTATGGTTTAATTCAGAAACACACAAAGTATTGCAATAAACACAATGTTTAGGATCCTTTGAATAATATATTAGGAGATAAATAATTGCTCCTAAGCCTCCTGTAAAAATACATAATACTACTAATAAGCAGAGATCTAATTCTTTTCTCTTTACTAAAACATTTTTCTCACATTTTGGGCAGTATCTCATCATATACTTTCAATTCCTATTATTTAATCGTTTCAACAACTATTTTTCTATGATTATAGAAAATAAAGAAAAATACTAAAAAGATTCTTAGTCCAATGATTGAGAACACTATATGAAAGAAAAAAGACAAAAAATAAAATATAATTTATTA
>CAYUTF010000035.1:0-25581 GCA_964447495.1 uncultured archaeon | reverse complement strand
TGATTGAGAACACTATATGAAAGAAAAAAGACAAAAAATAAAATATAATTTATTAGTTTAGGTTATTTAATCCTTTTCATGTTGAAAATAGTACCACGTAAAGATTATTAAGAAGAACAGGAACACTATTGTAATTACCCACGTAAATAATGGAAGAGGAAGAATGGTTGGGATAAACAAGCTAACTAAAAGTACAATACTACCAACAGCGCACCATACGATTTCCATCTGCACAACTAGTTTAACTTTTAGCCATTGTGTCTCTCTCCATGCAAGTAAGGAACTTGCAGCAAAACCAATTAAAGCTCCTCCTAATAAACGACCAATAACTGGGTCTAAATATTGGGAAGGCCAATCTATAAAGCTAACGAATCCTTCAATGAAGATTAAGAAAACTAATCCAAAAAAGACAGCTATGAAGAAATGTACAAGGAACATTATTTTTAATTGTTTAGAGATTTGTTCTGCCATATTATATTATCACTTCTAATTTTGTGTTTAATTAAATAAGATTTCTAATTAAATAAGCTATTTGTTCTAATATATAAATGTTTCTCACTAATGATGTTAATATACCAAAATTGCTTTTATTGAAAGCGTAGAGGGGAATAGAAATATATCATTATTTATATTTTTCAATAAATCTACATAAAGGGTCAAAATATTCTTTAGTAAAGGTTAAAATATTGTTATGACCCGCACCATCAATTAAAATTAGGTTTTTTTCAATATTATCGGGAAGACTTTTATAAATAAGTTCTGCTTCAGAACTAGGAATGATCCAATCTGTTGTCCCATGAATTATTAAAGTTGGATAAATGAATTTTTGTATTCTAGTATCGTTAGAATATTGTTTTAGATATTCAGGTGTAATCTTGGGACTATTTACTCGGAATAAATGAGTCATTACATTATATGCACTGGCAAAACCTGATTCAAATATTATCCCCTTCAAATTATTCTGAGGTTTTGAGCCAATCTCTGCCGCACAAATACTTCCTAAGGATCTACCGAATACAAAGGTTGTAGAATTGAATCTTTTATTATTCAACCACTTTTGGAACTGATTATACAGGGGTATTGCGTCACTAATCAGACTTGTATAATAAGGTTGATCATTACTATGACCATATCCTCGAAAATCGATAACTGCTAAATTTACTTCACAATTAAAAAACATTGGAGCAAAATAATGGTAATCTAAAGCAACTTCACCATTCCCATGAAAAAGCAAAATATTAGGCAAAGAGCTTTCATTTATAAAAAAATATCCTCCAATTTTAATATTAGAACCAATTTCAAATATTAGAGGTTCTATATTAGACTCTAAATCGTCTGGAATTGGAACTTTTCTCGGATAAAAAACTATATTTGAAATAGCAGGATTATCAATTATACTTTTTTTATTCATATAAATTCCTATTTTTTTTATATATACAGACTTTTTACTTTGCTTGCCCTTGTTCTTCAACGGTTGCTATTGCCTTTTCAATTTCTTCAGGATCACCAAGATAATAATGCTTTAGTGGTTTAAGATCGTCATCTAATTCATAAACGAGTGGTATTCCTGTAGGAATATTTAACTCTACGATTTCTGCTTCTGAAATATCGTCTAAATATTTTACAAGAGCTCGAAGACTGTTTCCATGGGCTGAAATTAAGACTTTTTTACCTTCTTTGATAACTGGAACAATGGTTTCGTGCCAATAAGGCAGAAATCGCTCAACGGTGTCTTTCAAACATTCAGTTAAGGGAAGTTCTTTAGAAGTTAATTCTGCATATCTCGGATCGTTTCCAGGATAGCGTGGATCAGATGTTTTTAGGGGTGGCGGGGGAACATCATAGCTTCTCCTTAAAACCAATACTTCTTCTTCCCCTAATTTTGATGCTAATTCTGCTTTATTTAAACCTTGTAGCGCTCCATAATGACGTTCATTTAGCCGCCATGATCGAAAAACAGGTATCCACATTAAATCCATTTCATCTAAAACAATCCATAAAGTTCTTATCCCTCTTTTAAGTACGGAAGTGTAGGCAACATCAAATGTATAACCTTCATTTTTTAGTAGTTGCCCTGCTTTTTTAGCCTCTTCAATTCCTTTTTCTGATAAGTCAACATCTGTCCATCCAGTAAATTTATTTTCTTTATTCCAGATACTTTCTCCATGACGTAATAAGACTAATTTTTTCATATCTCATCAAACTTAGAATTTTTCTAAGTTAAATTAAATATTGTTAAATTATATATTTTTACAATATAATTTATGAATTGCCTTTTTAAAATCAATTCAAGCAAAATAATGGCTAAATTGACATAAGAGCCCTAATATTATAAATTAAAAAAAAAAATTAAGAAACAAATTTATCTTTCCATTTCTTGAAGTTTTTTATGCTTTTCATCATGTAATAATAACACATCCTTTTGAATTTTTACCCAATACTCTCCTTTTATTGGATAGAAGTGTAATATTACTACTGCTAATATTAAAGCTATACCAGGAATTAGTCCGATGAATAATCGTATTGCGAAGATTGCTGCTTCAGGTTGAGGTAATACGGGGGGATCTCCAAGCTCATGTGGAATAAAATTAGCGAGATCTAAAAGAGCAGTAGGAACTATTATTGCTAAACTCTGTGCAGGCTTAGTTAATAACGCATTCATTCCAAAAAAGGCAGCTTCTCTTCTAACTCCTGTTTTTAACTCATCTTCATCAGTAACTTGAGCAAATAGTACGTTTGTAAAGATTAAAGGACCAACAAATCCAAATCCTGCAATTGCTAAACAGATAAAAATCAAGGCACTAATGTTTAGTCCACTTAAGAAAAATAATAGGATTAAGCCCGAACCACCAATTAGTAACAAGATTTGATCACTTTTACAGACTCCCCATTTCTTTATGAATTTTGGAGTAATCCAGATTCCAATGAGCAGTGGTAAGAATACAAAAATTAATAATACGATAACAGGCATTTTGAGGACATAATCTGCCAAGTAGAAAAGAGAGCCAACAATTAAAGCTTGTATTAAGATTCCCATGAAATTTGCACTTACTAGAGTTAAGAATGATCGATTTTTAAAAGTATATTTTATTGCATCAACAAATCCTAATGGTTCATCTACTTTAGTAAACTCTGGTCGTTCTTTAAATTTGAAACTTGTGTAGAGAATTAATGCCATACCCACTACCCCAACCAAAACCATTGACATCAACAATAGAAAGCGATCTTGATTCCTAAACATATCAGGGATAATGAATCCAAGTATCATTCCAATCAATTGAAGAAAAGAAGCCCAAACCTGAAGACTATTCCTTTCTTGTTCATTTTCAGTAATCTCTGGTAATAGCGCAGAGTAAACTAGAAAGATTATTGTATATGCAGTATCATACAAACAGGTCATAATTACCATCCAAATAAATATTGACCACTCTCCAGCTGTTTTATCTGGTGAAAACCATACCAATATGAATGTCAAAGCTAAAAACGGTGCGGTGTACCTCATAAAAGGAATTCTTCTTCCTTTTTTTGCCCGAGTTCTATCAGAAATAATTCCAAAGATAGGATCATTAAATGCATTGACTAATAGATATATAATTTGTATTATATAAATGACTTGAGCGTTCTCTACCAATCCAAGATAATCTACATAAAAAATTGGCAATAATGCAGCATAAATTCCACTTATAATTGACCCACCGAAACTTGCTGAAGCCCATTGTAATTTTTTTTTTGTAGTAATTTTTGGTCTAATATTATTTCCTTCCATTTTTTTAACCAATTTTCTTGAATATTAATTAATCAAAAATTTTTAGATTATATTTATACTTCAGATTATATTAAAGTATTTTTTTTATTATTCTGTTTAATTATCCTTAAAATTATGAACAATCAATTTTGCTAGTTAAATATATTTAAATTTAAAAATACTATATTGATATGAATTATTTTATTATCAGATAATAGAAGAAATAATATTGCACTAATAGAAAACCTCTTGATCAGAAGATGCTTAATCGAAAATTAATAATTTTGACTCTTATTAGTAGCCTATTAATTGGAATCCTCAGCATTCCAATGGTTTTAGGGCAAATCACTGTATATGATTCTACATTTCCATTAGAAGAGGGAAAAAGGGTACGATGGGAGACTGTTAATGCTACAGAGTCGCCATATAATGACTTTGAATACATTAGATTTACTGTTGATAAAATCTATAATGATACATTTGACGGTCCTAATTCTTTAATAGTAAATTATACTCTAGAATTTTATCACAATTTTGCATGGATATATGAGGATCATAATAGCTTTTATTTAGCATATAATTATTCGATGAATTATCTTAATTGGTCGAAAGTTGCATATCTTGATGCTTTACCACTCGTTGTTCCGACACCAATTAATTTTACTTTAATTGGAGATGCCATTGAAAAGTCTGGACCTTTAAACTACTCATTTAGTGATACAAAGCTTACTTTAGATTATCGTAATATGACTACCGTTGAGTTAACTTATAATTCAAAAGGGATATCAACAATTATAGAAAAAATAACCAATAGAACGACCATGTTTAAATGGGAACTTGTTACATCAGATGTAGTAATAGTTATCCCTTTTGAAAATTATTTCATAATTGCAGCAATGTTTACAACTGGTTTGTTAGTAGTATTTGAAGTCAGATATAAAAAATCCCGATTTAAGAATTAACCATTACTCTAATTTTTTATTCTGAGATTTAATGTTATATGGAATTCGCTCACCAGTATCAACAATTCTTCGTATCAAGACTTTCTTACTCTCTTCACGTGCTGTATCTGTTGGTTGATATTTGCGAGCTGGTTTGCCAATATAAATCCAATCAGCATCTAATTTCTGACCGATGTGCGTCACTGCCCAAATTCCTAAAGTAGTTCCCTTACCGATAATTGTACCTGGAGCAACAATAGAATGTCCCCCAAGGACAACATGATCTCCAATTATTACTTTTTTTACGAGTAAGTAATCCGTATTATCTATCCTGATTATCATACTTGATAAGACAACTGCACCCTGGCCAATCATCATATTATTGCCAAAATAAATAAATTCCAAGTCACTCCATCCATCAAAAAGAGTGCTCTTGTAATCTGCTCTTATATCACATAATTTAAAGGCTAAATTTGATGCCCAAGGGAAGCAAAAATTATTCCAAATCCAGAATATAAATTTTTTGACTGAGATTCTTAAACAATAATATTTATAATCCATATCTTTATGATCCACTTTAAACAAGCCCTCTTTAGGTTTGTGGATCATTTTAAGAATAATTAATGTTAGCTTTCCTAAAAGTAAGCTGACTAAAATATAAATACCCCACCATGCTAATAAATCTAAAAATACGATAAAGACACGCCAATGCAGAAAAAAAGAATCCATAGCAAAGCTGAAAAACGTCATGATCATAACTGAGGGCATGAAAAATGAAAATACATGAAGAAATATTGAAATTAATGAGGCTGAAAATGACCATGTAAAAGTGTTTGTAGTAATTGGATATTTGGTTATATCTAATGATTCAAGTTCTTTAGCAGGATCATCATTCTCCAGAATATTCCCCTCCTAAATATTTTATTATCTCTTCTTGAGTTAACTTTTTTGCTGGAAATCCCGCATATATACCATTTGATGCAATTTTGTCAAATTTTATCGTTGTACAACTTGGTAATAATGTAGAATTTTTACCAATCTCTGTTCCTGGAAGCCCTCCAGTTATGGTATTAAGAACAGAATTATCGTCAATCGATACTCTAACAAAAGTCAGATTTTCTGCACCATATACCCCATCGACTAAATGGTTTGTAATGTGTGATGAGGTTCCTAGATAACAATTCTCTCCAAAATTAATATGGCTATGAAGAAATGTTTCTTCAAGAACAGTGTTTTTTCCGATTTTATTTGATTTTATAAACCTTAATTCCCAATTGAGCAACCAAGGAAAAGGTGAGCGAGCGAAAGCAAAAATAGGATACTTTAGTAAGAACGATCTAAAATGATAGTAATCTAACGCTTTTGAGCTTTCAGCTAAATTTCTATCATATATTCCTTGGGATGCTCCACGAGTATTTGCTAATTTATAAAACCATCGGGTAAATAAAGCAACAAATAATAGGTGCAGCAAGTAAATGCCAATAAAAATTATAGGAATTAGAAGCATTATGATGTAAGTATTTAAGTTTAAGAAATTCCCAATAACTAAAGGATTTGAAAATAAATATGGATTAATTAGCCCAAATAGAGTTAAGAAAAATAAAATCCCTGGTAAAATAAACGAAAAGCTAACAATAATAATACCTGTTATTACATAGAAGTGAAAGGGAACAGATAATTCTTTTACTTCTTCTCTGAGGAAGCTTTTTTCAACAGGTTTATCTTTATCTATACTGAATAGTTCTCTCTCTATTAAATCTTTATTTTTAATTGCACTATTAGGCATATATTTTGTAGCGGGATTTCCACTATAAATGGAATCTGGTTCTAATCTCTGATTTATCAAGGTGAGTCCATTCGAATCAACTATACTATTATCTTCAATTATTGTGCCTGGCAAAATTAAGGCATGTGCTCCAATAATAACATTATTCCCAATTCTTACTTTTTTAATTATAATCTTATCATTGATGATGAGGTTTGACATGATAATGCTACCTTGACCAACTCTTATATTTTTTCCAAGTTCTATGAATTCACAATCAACCCAAGCATTATCTAAAGCATTAGAAAATGAAGTTTTCACTCCAAATATTTTGTACGCAAGAATTTCGAAGAACGGTATTGAAAGTTGGCGTATCAACCATATAGGCCATTTTTTAATGATAGATCTCAAGCTCCAATAACAATAATCTTTATCATCGCTATTCCTAGAATAAACTCCTTCTATGGGTTTGTGGAGCAAATTTGTAAAAATTAGAAAAATTTTAGCTATTATAACAGAAGAGAGGATAAGAATCAATACCCCTATTAAAAATGAAACGGGAAATATGATATAGAATATAACATCCTCTAAAGAAAATATTGTCCAATAGAACCAGAACCAAATTATAGCTGGTTGAGCGCTAAGGATCATTATTATAATATAAATAATAGTATAACGCTTTTTTGCTAATGTATTGGTTGTTCGTGGTCCTTCTCGTAAAGATGATGGAATTGAAATAAGCAATCACGCAATAAAATGTATTTTTTAACTCTATCTTCTTTAAAATATTTCTTATTTTGAAAGAATAATACACTATCATTAATTTATTTTCATCTTTTGTAAAGTAGTATAAATATGCTAGTTTGTTAAAAAAGAGAATAAACACATAAAATATCCTAAACTTTTAGATTTAAAAATAATTACAGCATATTAAGATTATTAATAATTTTTATAGAATTGTTTAGAAGGGTAAAAAAAATGAGTGAATCTTATTTTTGGTGGACAGAGGAACAAAAAGAAATTGCCAAAAAAGTAGAATCGTTCGCAGATGGACTATTTGAAGAAGCGGAAGCTTATTTTTGGAAAAAAAGATTTCCTTGGGATTTAGTTAGGAGAGTAGCTAAGGAAGGATACTTTGGAGTAGGGATTCCGAAAAAGTATGGTGGTTTAGAATTAGGAGCTACAGGCTCATGCATCGTTGCTGAACAGTTAGGAAGGTTATATGCTGTAGGTCATGTCTTTGTTGTTTCAATGCTCGCTGGATTAGAGCAAATGTTACGCTATGCTACAGAAGAACAGAAAGAAAAATGGTTACCTCAGCTTGCCAAGGGAGATAAATTAGGAGCTGTTTGTATAACTGAACCATTTGCGGGATCAGATGCAGCAAATGTTATGACGACCGCAGAAAAAGATGGAGATGAATGGATTATTAATGGAAAGAAAAGATATATCACAGGAGCTGGAGTATCAGATAGGTATTTCATTTATGCTAAAACTAGTGATGATCTTGATGCGAAAAAACAATATAGTCATATTACTTCATTTTTGGTCGAAAAAGGAACTCCAGGGTTTCATCTAGAGAAGATAAATAAATTAGTTGGGTTTGATAATGTACCTAATGGGTATATAACATTTGATGATGTAAAAATACCTGATGAGAATAGAATTGGTCCTGTGGGAAAAGGATGGAATGTTATGATGGCAGGATTGAATTTTGAACGCTTAATTGCTGGAGCAGTTTATGTTGGGACCTTAAAAGATATTATTAATATATTATTCTGGTATACTCAACGCAGAATTCAATTTAGGAAAACAACTAACCAATTTCCTGGAATTCAAAATGAAATTGCGGATATCATAGCAAAATATCGAATGGGTAGACTTTTTGCCTATAATACTGCAAAACAATTAGATGATGGACTGGAACCTATGATAGATGCCTCAGTAGCAAAATGGGTAATTAGTGAATATATTAGAGATGCAGGGCTGAAAGCTGTACAGGTTATGGGGGGAGATGGTCTCACAAGATTTTATCCAGTCGAACGATTAGTAAGGGAAGGAAAAATTGGCGAAATTGTGGCAGGAACAACAGAAGTTCAAAAAATGATTGTATATCGATTCGCTTCAATGCTCCCGGTATATAATCATCCTATGAGAATGAGGTGGAATGATGAAGTGAATGCTCCCGTTGTGTCAAAAAAGGAATCCCGATTTCATGGACTTGAATTAAATGAAGATAATATATTAAAAGTAATTGCTCATGACTATAAAGTAAACCCTGGATTATATATGAGTCCAGATGATGTTAGAGAAGATATTGGAGGGAGTAGATCAGCGATAAAAAAAATAATAGAAACTCTTGAAGAACAACATTTAGTTGTTATTCATCACGACCGGCAAGGCAAAATGGTTCTCGTTAAAGCAACTTACGAGGGTTTGAAAAAAGCATTCCCCAGAGAGTATTATCAATGGTATCCTGATTGGTATTCGGAAGATGATAAATTCTAATTTTTTTCTATTTTTTTAATTATTCTCCCATTTCAAAATTTTCAATTTTTTTTACAGATTTATCAATATTGATATTAAATGCTAATAATACAGCTTCATCACTATCTTCACTATTTGGATCAATCATTACAAAGTAAAACTCATTATTATTAGTATCGTAGCCCACTTCCAGTTCTCCGCAATCTTCTGGTAATACTTCTCTAAATTCATTAGGAGCATTTTCTCTCAAGATCATGTAAATAATATCCTCAATTACTTGTTGTTTTTTCCTTACTTCTTTTACGTTAGCCAGATCAAAATTAGACATTAACTCTTGAACTTTATTATTTAAATCATTCCAATTTTCGAACAATTCCTTAAGATTTGGTTCTGAACTCATAAATTCTTTATTTGTAGTTTATTTAATAAAGATTTTTATTACCGAAAGAATAAAAATCTATAGGTTAAGAAAAATGTGAAAACAAAGCAGAAGAAAAAATAAATTTGTTTTTACATTACATTAAAATAATATCTTATCAAAGTAAATTCAAAATTAGATTATTGATTAATGATTACTTATGAATTTTCGAATTAATAGAACAATTCAAAAGCCTTTTGCCCATACTTATTCAATAATAGCTCGTGATCCATCTACCGGGAAGATGGGAGTTGGTGTACAGAGTCATTGGTTTTCTGTAGGATCTGTGGTATCATGGGGTGAATCCGGAGTTGGTGTAGTTGCTACTCAAGCATTTGTTAATGTTTCATTTGGATTACGAGGCTTAGAACTTTTAAAGGAAGGTAAATCTCCCCAAGAAAGTCTTGATTTATTATTATCAACTGATGAGGGTAAGGACGTTAGACAGCTCGCAATATTAGATACACAAGGTAGAGTTGCCGTGCATACAGGAGATAATTGTATCCAAGCAGCTGGTCATATCAAAGGGGAAAATTATTCTGTACAAGCAAATATGATGCTTTATGATTCCGTTTGGCCTTCTATGGCTAAAGCATTTGAAAAGTTCAATGAGTTACCCCTTCCAGAAAGAATTATCGAAGTGTTAAAGGCTGCAGAGTCACAAGGTGGCGACATTAGGGGTAAACAATCTGCTGCACTTTTGATTGTTGATGGTAAGAAGAAAGAGAGTAGATGGGAGGACCCTGAAATTGATTTAAGAGTCGAAGACCATAAAGAACCATTGAAAGAATTAGAAAGATTATTAAGAGTCCATCGTGCTTATGAACATATGAATAATGGAGATATTGCCATGGAAAAAAACGACATGATTAAGGCATTGGAAGAATATAACGCATCTCAAGAATTGATGCCTGAAAACCTTGAAATGAAGTTTTGGACCGCTGTTTCATTAGCAAATGTCCATAAATTAACAGAAGCTATACCATTATTCAAGGATGTCTTTCATAAAGATGAAAATTGGCGTCTTCTTGCCGAGCGATTGCCTAAAGTTGGCTTATTAACACTAACTGCAGAGGAAGTTGATCAAATTATGCGATTATAACCTTTTTAAAATATCCTTTTATTTTTAATCTTTATATTAACATATAATCTTATATAAAATCATCATTAAGATTTAGGGTGTCCTTTGGACACTTAGATGTTTAAAATTAGGAGTCTTTAAAATAAGGTAAATAAACCTTTTATAAAAACCAAGATGAATTTCATCAAATTAGTTTTCAAATGCTAAAATGTCTTAAATGTGTAAATATATTATCAAAAAATTGAAATCTATATAATAATTTTTTATTTTGATTAATTAAAATTTTTAATTAAAATTAAATAAGTTTGTTGTAGTTTGATTGAAGCTGTTACATTTGATTTATGGAATACTATTTTTGAGAATAAATCCTATTCAAAAAATAGAATAGAATTTTTAGAGCAATATTTTACAAAGAAAAAACAAATCATAACAAAAAGCTCGATACAAGTGTGCTATAACAAAGTATTCAATTATTTAGAGATGAATAAAGCACAAGAGGATTTCCAGCATGTCTATACAGAAAAGATAATTATTCGCATGTTGAAATGTCTTGATATTGAACTTGCTAGAAACGAAATAAAAGAAATAGTAACATCAATGGAGCAAGAAATGTTAAAAAGTCCTCCAATGTTAAAAGAAGGCGTTATTGATACATTAAAACAATTATCTCAAAAATATAAAATAGGTCTTATTTCGAATACAGGAATTACACCAGGCAAAGTAATCCGAGAAGTTATGGAGCAATATGATATTCTTCGATATTTTCAAATTACTGTATTTTCTGATGAAATCGGATATAATAAACCTAAACACATCATATTTCAGAAGACCTTGGAAGTTCTTGAATGCAAACCTGAAAATAGCATTCATATTGGCGATTTACTTGATACTGATGTCAAAGGAGCAAAAAATTATGGAATGCTCAGCATTTGGTTTAATGACATGAATGAAAAGAGAGATGATGATATTATATCGGATTTTGAAGTAAGAAAAATGATTGATGTACTCAATATTATTAATAACTTAGATTACACTAAAAAAATATAAAATTAAAATAAAAAAATATAACTTAAGGGAATTAGAGAATGCCAATAGTAGGAATTGATTATGAGAAATGCAATCTCTGTGAATTATGCGTAAATGAATGTCCAAGAAGATTCTCAAAGAATGAAGATAATAACAAGATTATATTTGAGGATAAATCAGGCAGTTGTATATTTTGTGGTCATTGTATCGCAGTTTGCCCTCAAGAGGCTATTATTTTTGAAGAATTTGGAGATGGTCCCTATTCTTTTGAAGGAATAGACAATTTAGCAACTTATATTCCTTATGAAAAGATATATAACTTTTTACGTGCAAATCGGTCTATTAGGAAATATAATAGTAAACCTGTACCAAAAGAAATACTCGAGAAAGTTATTAGTGCAATGGAATGTGCTCCAACAGCAGCTAATATACGAGCTGAAAAAATAGCAATTCTCTCTGACCCCTCCCAATTAAAATCTTTATCAGATGCTGTGAAAGAAGAACTCCTCAAGAATTCAGCAACAAAGTCTATGTATGAAGAATCGTTTCAAATCAATAATGAGCGATATGAATATCAAATCTATTTTGATGCTCCACATGTAATAATCGTTTATGCCTTAGGAAATACGCCAATTGATCATTATAATATTGCTAATATAGTGACTTATGGGAGATTAGCTGCTCAATCATTAGGTTTAGGTACGTGCTATAACGGATGGACTCAAATTGCTTTCCAAAATAATCGTAAATTAACAAAGTTAGCCGGAATTAGAGGAAAGAGCTGGGGAGTTTTTACGATAGGGTATTCCAATGTTAAGTATTATCGTTGTCCTCCACGATCTCATAAAAAAGTATCTACTTTAAAGAAAGATTAATCAAAAAAAAGTATAAGAGATTTTTTTACTTAAAGAATTTTTCAATAATTATTTATTTTAGAAGAATTAAGAATTTACTAATAGAGTAAGTTTTTATTTTAATATGCGAAATAATTTCAATAAAAAATTTCATATTAATACTGAAGCAAAATGTCAGATGAAGAACTTAGAGACCATATAAATATAATAGCTCAAAAAATTGTAGAAATTGAAGACGCAGCAAAAAAGAAACTAGAATACGTTAAAAATAGATTAAGTGAGGATTTTAATCTAAAGATCAATGAAATCGAAGCAAAATTAGAATCTAATAGATTTATATTGGTCGAAATCAATGAAAAAATTAATGGTTTAAATTTAAAAAAGAATGAAATAGAACCTATTATCAAGAATTTGGAAAAAGAAAGAAAACAGTTAAGAAGTCATAAAGAAAAATCAATAAAAGAGAAAATTAAGGCGATCTCTGACGAAAAGAAGAATAAAATGAAAAGCATTAATAAAGAAATAAAATCATTAGAAAAAGAATTGAAGAAACCTAAAGAGTAATTTTTTTGCTATTTTAGATAAAAAAAATTTATGAAAAGTATAGAAACGATAATTTATTTTGATCCATTAATTTACTTAGTCCTAATTTCTCAATTATAATCGAATTTATTATAGATGAAAAAAGAATGAGTTCAAATTTAGACGCTTCTAAAAAGTCTGACGGCGTTGCTTACCTTTTAATGATTCTTACGGCTGTGATTTGGGGTGGTACTTGGCCAATGGGGAGATGGCTGGTTTCTGAAGAAATTGGAGGGGCTACGATTCCTCCCCTTATGATAGCCGCAATACGATATTTCTTAGCAATTGTATGCTTTTTTATTATTCTTAAACTCAAAGAAGGAACTTTAAACTGGCAATATGCAAAGCAAAACTGGAAAATCCTAACGTTTATGGGGTTATTATCAGTTACAATTTATCAGACAGGTTATCTTATTGGTGAAATATTTACTGCCGCAAGTGATGCAAGTATTATGGTTGCCACAAATGCAGTCTGGGTGGTTATTCTTTCCAGCATATTTATAAAAACAGAAACATTCAGTTGGAGGAAAATGATAGGGACCCTTATGGCTTTTATTGCTGTTGTAATTGTTGTAGGCTTCTCTCCAAATGTTAATGTCTTAAACAGACTACTTGGAGATATATTGATTTTAATTGCGGCTTTTGCTTATGCGACTTATACTGTTACTTCACATTATTTCATGAATAAAACTAATAACTGCCTTGAATTAACTAAACCAAGTTCTTTATGGATAATCACTTGGATATCCTTTTTTGGCTTTTTAACTACTACTCCAATAGCATTAATAGTTAGTCCAGAATTTCTAAATCCATTAGAATATTTATACATTCCACCTCGAATATGGATTGGAATTATGTATTTAGCATTCCTATCCACAGTAGGAGCATATACCTTTTATTTAGAGGGAATAAAACGCTTAAGTGCTAGTAGAGCCGCGATTTTTCAAACATTGGTGCCTTTATTTGGAGTAATTTTCTCAGCTCTCTTCTTACAAGAACATTTTGATGTTTTTATCTACCCAATTTCTCTGCTCTTGGTAATATTTGGGATTGTTCTTGTAAATAAAAAAAACCCAAAGTAGAAATAGTGTTAGATCTTAATAATATTGATAAATTTGACCTTTAGGGATTTATAGATTTCTAAAAAAAACCCAATTAATAGTAAGTTCTATGTCTAAACTCTTATATTTAAGTATTTATTATATCTACTCAAAGTAAGTAATCTTAAATATTCCAATTACTATATTAAATGCTTAAGTATGATTATTTTATGGTAAATGAATCAAAAGCAGAATTGTATAAAAAAATTCACTCAGAATATCATAAAAAATTAAAAGAATTAGAATCAAAACTAGCCGCATTACATCACGAATTAAACCAAATTGAACAAGGAATACAACATGAATCAAAAAAAATTTATGGTGTTTCCAATATTTCTACATTAAAGGCAAAAAAAGTAAAACTAGACGCTTCTATTATAAAGTTAACGAAGGACATCAAGGAATTGAACAAAGAAAAGAACAGGAAAATTAAAAGATTACAAAAGTCATAAAAGCTCTTCTCGTACTCGTTAATAAATTCTTTCAAAACATTATTCAATCATTTCGCAACATTATTTTCTGATTTTCTTTTCGAAAACCAATGAAAAATGAAGTAAAAAAACATAAAATAAAAAAAATTTTTGAGATTCATGTGTGAAATCGATCAATCAGATCTCTAATTTATTTGTTTTTGATTTTAAAAAATAGAACGTTCTATTAGTGGTCTATTAGTGGATTTCTAATTATTTATAACGTTTTAAAACATCTAAAACTATCGAGGAATCCCTAATTCATATATAAATAGATTTCACTAAGGAAATAAATTAAATACCTATAATTTGGATTGAAATCAATCTAATTTATCTGAAAATTTATTCTTCTTCCTCTTCTTCAGGAATGATTATTGAATGGTCCTCCTTTATTCTATCTAGAACAATCTGAGTTTTAATCTCTTCTACTCCTGGCATTTTTCTCAATTTTTCGATTAAAACCATAGCATTTGCGTGATTTAAGCATTTAAACATTACAATAAGAGGATATTCTCCTGTTACTATGTAGGCATATTTAACTTGGTTCAAGCTTTCTATTTCCTTTTTTATATCATCAATAGGCTGCTGAGAGTTCACCCGAAGTGAAGCAATTACCATTTCATGATAACCTAATTTACTACAATCAATAATAGCCATATATTTTTTTATTAAATCCTTTTCTAGCCTTTTTACTCTTGCTCTAATTGCTGTTGCGCTTTTCGGTTCATCTAAACCTAATCTATCTTTTACTTTTTCAGAAATCTCATTAATTGTGATCTTTGCGTCGTTTTGTAATAATTCAAGTATTTCTCTGTCAATTTCATCTAAATAGATTATTTGTCCATTTGTTATAACCATATTATATTCCTTAGTTCTGTTTTATTTATAATTTATAATTTTTAGTTTGAAAAAGAGTGTCTCAAATTTCTTTTTACATTATTTAAATATAGTTCTTACTTGTTAATAATTTTTTTCTCTAGTATTCTTTGTAAATTTAGTGAATTTTTATTAAAAAATTCAGTGTTTATAAAAAAAAAAACTATGATTTAAATAGATGTTTACATTTTTTTTCTACAAGTAATACCAAATAGTAAATAAATTTGGTATCAAAAATAAAAAAAATAGAAGAAAAAACTAAGATAGATGAAAAAAATGGCTGATTTAACATTAAATGCAGTAGGAAAGAAATGTCCTATGCCTGTTTTGATGACAAAAAAAGAGTTAAAAAAGATGAATTCTGGTCAAACTCTTGAGCTGATTGTTGATGATAAAGGAGCATTGAAAGATGTACCCGCTCTTTTAAACAAGACCGGCGATATGCTACTCGGAACAACCGAAAGTGGCGATCAATTAACTTTTATGATCCAAAAGGCTTAGAACGTCTAAACTTGAGGAGAAAGATTGACTATGACAACTTATACATTCTTTATTAGTACGGAGCCTTATAAGTTCGAAGCGGTCGATTCACTTATAGAAATATCAAAATCAGTGATTAAAAAGGGAAATAGAATTAGGGGAATTTTCTTTTTTGGTTCGGGTGTGTACAATCTTAAAAGTGATATTAGCTGTGGCTCGTCAATTAGGCATATTCCAAAAAAGTTGGAAGAATTTACGAATGAACACGGTATTCCCGTAGCAGGTTGTAGCACATGGGTAAGTTTGACAGGAATTAGTGAAGAAAACTTTTTTAAAGGAGCTACTGAAGAGGGTTTAGGAGATTTTTCCAACTGGTCTATTGAATCAGATAAAATAATAGTATTTGGTACTGGAGGTTAAGCAAAATGGTCGAATCTGTGGTAATAATATCGGATCAGTCACCCGTTGGGAAAAATTCCGCAGGGGAAGCAATTCGTATTGGTTCGGGATTTGTAGCTCTTGGTGAATATATTAGTTGCCAGGTTGTTTTAATGGGAGATGCAGTGTATTTGTTTAGTAAAGATACAAAGCCAGAACTGATTGGGATGGACAATTTTGATGAGATTATTGAAATGGCCGACCTGTCTGATTTAGAAATCTTTATAGTGGATACAGCTTTAGAAGAAGCTGGTTTGACTGCTGATGACTTAATTGAATATGAGAATTTAAAGATTATTAACATTGAAGAATTAGTTGAGTTAATTGAGGGAGCAGATACTTGCTTTAGATTTTAAAGGAGGTTTAAAAAAATGTCGCAAAATATGAACATGCTATATTTATTTGGATTTAGTGAAATAACAGGAAATCATTTAGAACGATTATTACCCTTAATTAAATCCCAAATTAATAGAGGCATTCAAATTGGAATAGTATTAATTCATGATGGAGTAATCGGGACGAATGCTAAGGGAAAGATCTCGAAAGCGATGGAGGAACTACTCAGATTGAACATTTCTATATTTGCTATGATACCTGATTTAATGGCACGAGGATTGAATCCCGAAAGTATTCATAATAAGATTAAGCCTCTTGAATATGACGATCTAATAGAAATTTTAGATGTAACACCAAAAATAATATCTTGGATTTAGTGAATCCGGGATAAATTACAAAAATTTTTTAAATCTATTAATAAAAAGCGTAAGTTTAGCATTCTGCTAAAAAAATTGCATAAAAATATAAACAAATAAAAAACAAAAAAAGGTGGAAAATATGGCTGAATCAGTAAATTTTATTGTTAAGGATAAATCATTCGAAAAATTCGCAATGATGATGATCCTTGGTACAACAGGAGATGCCATGGATACTAAAATGAACTTTTTCTTTACGTTTTGGGGTTTAAACCTTTTACAAAAGAAATTTAAACCTAAAGTTGCAGGAATGCCTACTCCTATGAAAGGTATGGGAGCTAAAATCTTCCTGAAAAGAATGAAAAAGTTCGGAATAGAAGATCCATGGGGAATGATTAAAGAAGCTGTCGAAAACGGTAATATGAAATTATATCCATGTCAAATGACTATGGATTTAATGGGGATTAAAAGAGAAGACTTATTAGACTTTGTAGAAGAACCTGTTGGAGCCGCCTCATTTTTAGAAATGAGTAATGGTGGACAAATCGTTTCATTATAAATTAAATTTTTTTTTTTTTTTCAAATTAATAAAATGGTGGTAAAAAATGTCTGATGTAAAAGAACAACATCGAGAATATAAGACAGATGAAGATTTTGATGAAGATTTTTTTAAAAATATCGAACGAAAATCTAACATTTGGAAATGTATTCAATGTGGAACTTGTACTGCGAGTTGTGAAAGTGGCAGATGGACTGCTTTAAAAACTCGCTCAATAGTGCGAAAAGTTGTATTAGGAGATGTATCTGTTTTAGATGATCCCGATATTTGGCTTTGTACAACATGTTATCAATGTTATGAGCGATGTCCCAGAGATGTAAGGCCAACCGATGTTATTATGGAATTAAGGAATTATGCCACAAAACGAGGGAATATATCTCCAAATCATAGAGCAGTGGTAGGGTTTTTGAAAACTACGGGACATGCAGTTCCAATAAATGATGAAGTAAAGAAAAGAAGAGTAGAATTAGGATTAGAAGAACTTCCCCCAACCTTGTATAAATTCAAGCAAGAAGGGGATGATAATGATTTAAAGAATTTTGAAAAATATTTGTTTGCTCTTCCTCCAATTAAAGAGGAAGAGGACAAAGAATAGGAGGAGAAATTAATGGTAAAAGAGAAGACATTTGCGTTTTTTCTCGGGTGTTTAATGCCGAATAGATATCCAGCAATAGAAAAGGCTACAAAATTTGTCATGGAAAAATTAGGATACGAACTTTTAGACATGAAAAAAGCTGGTTGCTGCCCTGCTCCTGGAGTGTTCCGCTCATTTAACAAGGTAGATTGGATGGTTGCTGCAGCGAGAAATCTTTGTATAGCAGAGCAATTAGATACTGATATTTTGACCGTTTGTAATGGGTGTTTTGGAACCCTTCAAGAAGTTAATAAGCACTTGAAAGAAAACGAAGACCATAGAATCATGGTAAATGAAAAATTAAAGCTTATTGGAGATTATGAGTTCAAGGGAACCATTAATGTTCGCCACATAGCTGAAGTTTTGGGTTATGAAATAGGACCTTGGGGTATTGAAGATATAATTGTCAGAAAAGTAAATGCAAGAGCTGCCGTTCATTATGGTTGTCACTTTCTAAAACCAACCCGAATTAGAGAAATTGAAAGTTCAGAGAATCCCACTATTGTCGAGGAGTATCTTGAAGCGTTAGGCGTTGAATCTGTACGCTTTAAAGAACAATTAACTTGTTGTGGAGCTGGTGGTGGTGTAAAAGCCTATTCGGGTGATGCAAGCATGACTATCTTTGGAGAAAAGATGAAGAATATAGATGAGGTAAAGCCCGATTTTATACTAGATATTTGCCCCTTTTGTCATTTGCAATTTGAAACAGGGCAAGATTATCTAAATAAAAATAAGGACTGTAATTATAACTATCCTGTTATCCATATCTCCCAATTAACTGCATATTGTATGGGAATGGATCAAGAGTTTGTTGGCCTCCAATATCAATTAATGGGTAAAAATTATATTTTTGGCGAAAGAGAAATGAAAAAGGAGGAAGAGGTAATATAAATTGACAATAAAAGAAGGAAAAGTAAAAAAAACAGATACTACTGAAGAGGAATCAAAAGAAATAGATTCAGAAGAACCAAGAATTGGAGTGTTTGTATGTCATTGTGGTCATAATATTGCAGGTACTGTGGATGTTGCTAAAGTTGCTGATTATGCAAAAACATTGCCTAATGTTGTAAAAGCAGAACATTATATGTTTATGTGTTCAAAACCAGGAGTTCAAATGGTAAAAGATTCTATTAAAGAATTAGGGGTGAATCGTACTGTAGTGGCAAGTTGTTCCAAAAATCAACATGGAAAGACATTTGCACGAGCTATTGAGGAAATGGGGCTTAATAAACATCGTCATCAACAAGTGAATGTACGCGAATATTGTAGCTGGGTTCACCAAAAGGAAAAAGATAAGGCAAATCAAAAAGCTAAGCAATTGGTTGAAGCAGGAGTAAATAGAGCGCGTAAACTAGAAGATGTTGAAACTCGAAAAGTAAAAACTACAAA
This sequence comes from uncultured archaeon, assembly GCA_964447495.1. GTDB lineage: Archaea > Asgardarchaeota > Lokiarchaeia > Sigyniarchaeales > SOKP01 > SOKP01. The sequence continues at coordinate 6,044 of CAYUTF010000035.1, read as the reverse complement.
AGCGGCTTTAGTAATCGGAGCAGGCATCGCTGGTCTTCGGGCGGCACATGATATGGCAGAATTAGGTATTCCAGTATATCTTATAGAGAGAGAATCAACTATTGGGGGGCATATGACGAGGTTAAACAAGACTTTTCCTACCCTTGAATGTCCACAATGTTCAATCTCACCTCTAACGAATGGAGTTGCAAATCATCCTTTGATAGAATTGTATACTAATGCTCAAGTGAAGAATATAGACGGTTCTTTGGGAAATTTTGAAGTTGAATTTGAAATTAAGCCCCGTTATGTCAAAGATAATTGTACTTCTTGTGGTGAATGTGCGGAACACTGCCCAGTTGAACTTCCTAGTGAATGGGATATGGGAATGTCTATGCGGAAAGCGATATATAAAGCATACCCGCAAGCGATTCCCGCAACATATGTACGGGATAAGAAAAACTGTATTGAATGCAATACATGTGTAAATGTTTGTCCTGTTCAAGCGGTAGATTTTTCGATGCAACCAGAAACTAAAACGGTAAAAGTGGGGTCAATTATCGTCGCGGCTGGGTATGATGAATATGATCCCACAGAAATAGAGCCTTATCACTATAATCAAGAAGGATATGAAGATGTGATTACCCAACTTAAGCTTGAACGAATGTTATCTCCTACATCATTGACAAATAGTGAAGTTTTAAGACCTTCTGATGGTAAAATACCAAAAAACGTTGTTATGATTCAGTGTGTAGGAAGTAGAAATGACCAAGTCGGAAATCAGTATTGTACGGGTGTATGTTGTAAATTTGCAATAAAAAATGCGCGAATCATTAAAGAGATGTATCCTGATACCGATGTTACTATTTGTTATATTGATATCAGAACGCCTGGGCTTAACTTTGAAGAACTCTATAAATCTGCCCAAGAGATAGGGGTAAGATTTATTCGAGGGAGACCTTCTGAAATAGTACGAAACCCAATTTCGGGTGAATTAAGAGTTATTGTTGAAGATACTCTAAGTCAAACGCCATTACAATTAAAAGCAGATTTAGTGGTTCTTTCTGCTGCTATGGTCCCTCCTGAAGGGATCGGTCCACTTGGGTCGAAACTTCATGTGTTGCGATCAAAAGAGGGATTTCTTAAAGAATTTCATATCAAGATGAATCCAACTCTAAGCAGTAAAGGAGGAATATTTTTGGCAGGAGCAATCCAAGGTCCAAAAGATATTTCAGAATCGGTGGCACATGCAGGAAGTGCTGCTGCTTTAGCGGCTGCCCCATTAGTAAAAGGATATATTGAGAAAGAAATGTTAATTCCTACCATCAATTATGACCTATGTGTTAAGTGTGGATTATGTAAAACCGTTTGCGCGCCAGCGGCTATTGATATTGATGAAAATGGAATTCCATCTGTTAATGAAGTTGCGTGTAAATCATGCGGCATGTGTATGCCTGTGTGCCCTACTGGAGCAATACAATTAATTAATTTTAAAGATGATCAATTATTAGATGAAATAATCGCTGTTTCTGGCGGAGGTGCTGTTTGCGAATGAGTGATTGTGAAGTAATCGATGAAGAAATAAAGGAAAAAATACAAAATGTAGTAGTATTTATGTGTAATGAGTGTGGTCAAGGCTCAGCGAATACTGCTGGAGTGGCTCGAATGGCATATGAACCTGCAATTAGAATTGTCAGAGTTCAATGTACCGGTCAAATTGGACCCATTCAGATTATGGACGCTTTAAGTAACGGTGCTGATGCTGTTGCGTGCGTAGGATGTTGTATAGGTGCATGTCATTTTTTTAATGGAAATTTACTTTCGATGCATAGAATAAAATTAATGAAAAAGTTATTCAAAGAATTAGGATATAGTGATCAATTTATTAACCAATATACATCGAGAGCTGCTGAAGGTGAAACCGCAGTTGGAGATTTCGAGGATATTGTTGATCGATTGACTACAGCAATTAAAGAAGAGGGGACAATCAAAGATGAATGTTAGAGTTTTTCAGTTTAACGGTTGTAATAAATGTTTTTATGAAACAATTCTTTTGAAGTTAGATAATAAAATCAATGTAGAACTCATTTCCAAGCCAAGCGAATGGAAGGAAGAATCTATAGATCTGGCTATTATTACAGGGTATTTATTACCAGCTGATAAAGAATGGATAGAACGAATCAAAAAGAATTCTAAAAAAGTTGTTGCCTTTGGTGATTGTACGACAACGGGTGGGGTATTTGCATTAGCAAACCAAAAAGGACATAAAGTAACTCCTTTAAATTCCTTAATTAGTAATGGTTTTAATGTTAATGGTTGTCTAGGAGAAATTGAGGAGTTGAGTTACATAATAAATGAAAAGGAGCTTCCTAAAAGCAAACCACTTTGCAATGTCTGTAAGAGGAGAGCAACTTGCGATTATCTTGATAGAGTAAATCGACAGATCGAGATTGATGACACTAATACTTGCTTTAACGATTTAGGATTTCTGTGTAATGGATTTATAGCAAAAGCATGTAAAGAAAGATGTATAGATTACAATACTCCATGCAGAGGATGTAAACCGATGCTTGAACGATCGGGAATCCGTATGTTAGGGATGTTTGGTACTCTTATGGGAAATGTTGAAATGGCTACTGAACATTCTGAAAAAGGAGCAACGGACAAGCTTGCTGACGCTGACGATGATGTTACCGAGAGCCTACCAGATATTCTCGGAAATTTTTTCAGATTTACTTTACCAACCTCAGGCTTACCAACAGGTAGAATACCATCTTCAGGTAAATTATTACAAGATGTTTTTACTGGAAGATTAATTGAGGAATTACCTCTGATTACAGGATTATTAGGAGGAAATAAGTCAATTTCCCTTACTCTTAAGATTATAGAATCTTATGAAAAAGCTAATAATATTGAGATAAGCGAACAAACAAAAAAGTATCGGGCCGAATTACTTAAATTGGAATCTGAATTAATTAAGGCTACAAGCGAAGAAGATGCTCAAAAGTATAAAGAAACGACTGAAAAAATTAGGAAAATTGCTGGAAATATGAATCTGTCTAATCTTTATTTTGGCGGATTTAAAAAACAAATTGAAGATAATGATAATTTTGAAACATATAAAAGCCATGTTTTTGAAGTGGTGGAAGGAATCTATAAAAATGGGTCGGTAAATTATAGTATTGATCCAAAGGGAATAATTAAAGAAATCAAAATCAAAGAGGGATAAAAATGAGTTTTGAATTATTAAAAACTGAAATAATTGAGGCAGGATTATGCCAGGGCTGTGGCTTATGTGCTGGTTCATGTAAACATATTGAAATGAGTGTGAAGCGTCCTGTTCTAAAAGACTATTGTATTCTTGAAAGGGATGGACAAGACTGCGGTCGGTGTTATGAAAATTGCCCGCAGGTAATACAGAAAAAATTCAAATCAAAAAAACCAAAAGCTATCTATTCTTTGCGAAGTAAAAATCCTGAAATATTAGCAAAAGCTGCGAATGGTGGAGTAGTAACGACTTTAGCTAAAACATTATTAGATTCGAAAGTTCTTGAGGAAATAGTTATGGTTCAAGAAAATGATGAAAAACCAAAAGCAGAAATTGTATCGAATTCTGATGAAGCCGTAAAGAAAGCTGGCGTTGTATATGGTCGTTCTGGGGTTCTTGAAAAGCTAGTTAATTTAGTTGGGCAAACCAACGAATCAATAGGCATTGTTGGTGTTCCTTGTGAAATGAGGGGCGCAGCTGAATTAGAAAGTGATATAAAACGTGAAATTCTAAAAATTGGGCTGTTTTGTAATTCTCACATAAGAACAAAACAAACCGACCAAGGCTTAGTATGTTCTCCATGCTGCAATGGATGCCCTTCTGGTGTTAATGCTCAAGGATATATTTCATTAATTCGTCAAGGAAAATATCAAGACGCTGTGAATTTAATTCGAGAGAATAATCCTCTTCCATCAATTTGCGGAAGGATTTGTACAAATGAATGTGAACATGGTTGTACCTTAATTGGTGATGATCATCCGGTAGCGATTCGAGAATTAAAGAAATTTGTCACTGAATGGGAGATTGAACAAGCAAAAACTAAAGCACTAAAACGAAAGAAAGTGACCAATAAAAATGCTAAGAAGGTTGCGATTATAGGATCTGGCCCTGCAGGATTGACAGCAGGTTACTTTTTGAAAAAAAAGGGCTATGCTCCAACAATATTCGAAAAATCAGATAAAACAGGGGGAATGTTACGATTTGGAGTACCACAATTTCGATTACCAAATTATGTATTAGATTATGATGTATCTCGTATAGAGGAATCTGGAGTAAAAATTGAACTTAATAAACCATTAGGACCGAAAATGACGATTGATGATTTAAAGAATGAGGGTTTTGAAGCAATATTCATCGCTACAGGTCAATATAAACCACGAACATTACACTTAGAAGGGGAAGATTTACCTCATGTCCATGTTGCAATTACATTTCTTATGGAAAGAAAATATCGATACTGGGAAAACAATGAGGAATTTAAAGATAGATTAATTGGAATTATTGGTGGCGGTCCAGTTGCAGTTGATGTTGGGCAAACAGCTCTCAGATTAGGTGCAAAACAAATTCATCTCGTTGATATCATGTCAGAAGAACAGCTTGAGCTGGTTTTAAAAGATATTCCGGAAAATGAGATCCAATACATGCAATATCACTTTGCTACATCAACATCTAAAATCACAGAGAATAAAGATGGTCAACTTGAATTAAACTGTTATAAAATTGAATGGGGTCAACCAGATGAAACCGGTAGAAGACCTTTAAATAAAGTTGAGGGTTCAGATTATAAAATCCCTGTAGATTCTGTAGTGATTGCCGTTGGACAGGCAGTAGACTTTGAACAAATTGATGTAGCAACCCAAAATCAGTTAGAAAAAGAACGTAATAAAATAAAAGTTAATGAAATTACCTTCGAAACAAACATCCCAGGAGTTTTTGCGGGGGGTGATATTATTAATAACTCAAAAGCCGTAGCTATAGCTGCAATTGCTCATGGGAAAGAAGCAGCAATCTCTATTGATCGATATCTTAAAGGTGAAGACTTAATGGAAGGACGTTATTTAAGAGAACAAATGTTTTTCACTGGTCCAAAAAAGCCACCAAAAGATTATTCATTGAAACCCGATACATTAGAAGATGCAACTGAGGAGATTTCTTGGAGTTTTGAAGAAATTGATAAGATGTTTAATGAAGATATGGCTCTTCAAGAAGCACGAAGATGTTTAAGCTGCAATCACTTTTGTTCTCATTGTCAAGACTTTCCAGCAATTTATTCTGATTTAACAGCAGGAGAGGTTGGCTCAAAGAAAGGATACACCACTGTGGTAGTGTGGACTGAAAGAGGAAAAGAGATCATAGAGAATGCTATAAAAGAGGAACTTTTTGAAATAGGAGATGTAAATGAAGAAGAAATAAAAAAGGCAATTAATCTTAAATCGAAGCGCGAATTGTTAAACTTCGAAAAAACACCTCGACAACAGGTTTTAGATTATATAACTCTTCAAGGATCAAGTACTATTAGTGAAATCGCAAAAAATTTACGATTAGAACCGAAGAAAGTTCGTTACGAGGCTCTTCGTTTAGCTCAGTTAATGAAAATTGAAATGAAAGTTGAGCCCGATATGGATGAGCCAATATTTAATTTAGTATGTGAATAAAAAATAACAAAAATATAATTAAGAGGAATGAAAAATGAATTTTGATATGGAATTAAATGTTTGCGGATTAGTTTGTCCTGTTCCCGCATTGAAGACAAAGAAGCAACTTATGAAAATGCGACCAGGAACAGTTTTAAAGGTTATAACAGATTATAAACCCGCAAGTGAATCCGTTCCAAGAGACTTATTAAAGCAAACAAAACATAAGCATTTAGGAACCGATTTTATCGAAGACGAAGAACAATGGCACATCTATTTTGAAGCAGTAAAATAGAGTGTCCCAATTTTTTTTTATACTTAATTATTTTATTTTTAATTTATTAGCTTAATATTTTTAAAATTAGTTAAAATCATTTAAGTTA
>CAYUTF010000034.1:22343-30040 GCA_964447495.1 uncultured archaeon | reverse complement strand
TATTATGATAAGTATATTCCTTTTTTTTTTATTTATTTGTCAAAAAATGCAAATCATTAAATTTACTTATTTTTATCATAAATATAATTAAGATTTTGTTTTGGGCATTATAGGATATTATGTACTTAGGTATAAGGTTTAAGCTCAATAAGCTCTCATTTATATTTATGATTATATTTATTAGTTCTATTTTTAGTATTGGGACTAATATGTTGTTTCCATCTATTTCGGAAAAAGAAAGAAATATAGAAAAACCTTTAACTAGACAACCAACTGATTTCGTGAAATATAATGCCTCAGATTCATATCATATGGAAAAATTTGCGAATATTACTGACTCAATTCAAAATGTAACTGATATCGCAATTGAGCTTCCTTCCAATAACTGGAATATTACCCATCTCGATTTCGAGTTTAATAACATAAGTATTAATCAAGAGAAAGTTACAATTGAAGACCTTGGCAATGGATTTCGAGGACTTGAAAATAGTGAGGTTGAAGGCTTAGCAATGCAATTAAAGATCACCGAATTAACACTAATATATTCTGTAGATATTTTTGGATATAAATACGAAGCAAGCGGTGATCCGGGTATAATTTATTTTGAAATCACTGACTGGGATACTGGCAATCATGAACCAGATATAGATACTATCTACGGAACACCCATCGAGTTAAATATGTCAGGTATTCCACAGTGGTATACTCAAACCTTTCCTGAACCAATTGAACTACCTCAGGGTGATTATGGATTAGTTATTGATGGAAAGAACATTAAAAATAATGACTATTACTATTGGTGGATAAATAATTCAAAACCCGAACTTAATCTCTATATGAGTGAGTATGAAAGGTGGTTTGGAAGTAACTACCATTGGACAGAAGGAGATGGAGAAGATGTCTTTTTACACAAGATCAATAAAGGAGTTAATAAGCCATATTTTCCCTCTGAGATCAATTTGATGGTGAATATTGATGGAAAGGAATATCCTATCGTTGATGGAGCCATTAAAGGAGAGGGAAATTTAATTGTTGATGATGTGAGTTTTAATCTTGAAAGCGAGCTATTGGATATACCTATCTCCAACAATGAATCGCTTAACCTAAATTTCAATCTCAATTGTTCGGTTAAACTCTATAATCACTTATCAATAGACTCCGCCATCGAAATTGGGGATATTAATATGAATAATTGGTATTTACACCCTGAACTTGAAAATTATTCTTGCAATGATTATTGCTATAGAATTACGATACCAGAAAATTGGGAAAATGTCCAAGTATTCAAAGATGGATTAAATGTAAGTTTAGATGTAAGTATTATTTTTAAGAACCAAACACTAACTATATTGAAAGATTTAATTTCTGAAGGAGCAAATTGGGAAATCTTTGCAGAAAATGTTCCAAAAAGTTTTACCATAAATCTTTCTGGCGATGAATTCCACCCAGCACAAGATATCGAGGTTGACGTTGAGCCGCCTTTTATAGGAGGCAAATTGGGGCTAGTAATTCAAGATGCCAAAGAATGTATAATTTATATAGATGAAAGGACTGTTCTATCGAGTATAGAATTATTTAGTTATTTAATCCGCTCTGATGCTACTGATGGAACTTGGAAAGCAAATGTGTACTGGTTCAATACTACTGATGCTGGTTTTAACTCTATAACATTTAAGGTTACCGTTCCAATAGTCATTCCTCCACCTGACCCTTTCTTAATAATTTTATTAATATGCCTCGGTGGAGCCATTGTGGGAGGCGCTTATGGCACAATTTCAGTCTATAAATTAAGAAAGACTAAGAAAGAGCAAAAAGAACAGGAACTAATCCAAAAATTTAAAGATCTAATAAATTTAGAATATTTAATTATAACCGATAAGATAAGTTCCTTAGATTTGTTTAGCCAGTCATTTAAAAAGAAAGCGTTGGATTTAACATTAGTATCTGGCTTTTTAAATGCGATAAGATCCTTTGGGATCGAACTAACTGGCTCTTCTGAGCAATCACAAATTATTAAACTGGAATATCAGGACTCAAAAATCATTATGTCAGAATATAAGCAATTTAGACTCATTTTTATTATGAAAGATACGCCTTCTAATGAGTTTTTAGAGGCCTTAAGGCTCACTACTATTGAAACAGATGAAAAATTTGGACAGTTTTTAGTAGATTTTGATGGTGATGTCAGGCCTTTTACATATGCTGAACGCTTATTTATGCAAAGGCTTGAAACTGGTCTTTTATATCCACTGAAGATAGTAGAAGTGCCTAATATAAAATTAAGTACTTTAGAAAAAGAGATGATAAAGCGAGTTAAGATCCACCTGAAATCAACTAATTCCACTCGTTTTAATGTGTTTGACATCATCAATAAAAATACAATCAATCCACAGGAAGTGAAAGTATTCATTGATCTCATGAAAAAGAAATTGTTTCAACCAATTATTGAAGATACAATCACTAGTTTTAAATAAATTGATTTTATTTATTAATTCTCAGCTACTTAAAACTTAGGAGAATTAATTTTTACTATTTTTTATTTTCTTTTTCTGATTTTTTTGTACAAAGATTTAAATATGAAAAAGTCCATATTTAAAATGGACGTTAAAAAATTAAATGCACGTCCATCATTAAAAACTATAAAAAAAAATAAAAAAGAGGGTAATTATGAAATCTAATAATGAGATTATAAATGCTAATAAAGTATCAGAATTAACCAATTTTTTGAAAAAAATAAGATATTTTAAAAATAACTTACTAAATGGCAGTATAAAGGAGGACATTATTGAACTCGAGGATTTAGATACCAATCTGGAAAGTATGGAAATTATCCTAAATTCGTTGATTCAGAGATTTGATATCAACTGGTTAATATTAAAGTTATCCTCAGATATCTATGAATTATTTGAAAAAACTATTAGCCAGGGCCAAATCATAGCAATTATGCATAAAGTCCTAAGATTGAAGCTTTCAAGTACAGAAAGAAGTCAGTTACATGAATTACGCAAAAAAATTCGAAGATATGATAGATTTTTAAGCTACTTTGGAGAATGGGGTAAAAAGTTCGATCTTGTATTAAAGGTGCTTATGTTTGGATTAACAGAACAAGATGCGAACAAGTTGGAAAATCTTTTAGATAAAGCCGATATTTCCGCTGAGAAACAAACCATAGGTGTTGATTTTTATACGAAAGACGTTGAAATCCTTGAAAAATATCTAATAAGACTTCAAATATGGGATATCTCAAAATACAAAAAATTTGGCCAGATTCGGAAACAATATTATAAAGGTGCAACTGCCGCAATAATAACATTTTATAAAGATAGCAAGGAATCAATTGATTTGATTAAAACCTATATTTCCGAATTGAAAGAAAAGACTAATTTAAAATGTAGTCCAAGAAGAAAAAGACACTTAAGTATTAATATGCCTATATCTATTGTAGGGTTAGGTCATTCAAGCAATTTTAACTATGAAGAAATCGTTTCAATTGCAAAAGAAATTGATGCTCAATACTTTGATATAGAGGATATAACAGACAAAAATTTTGAGGAGGTATTTCCCTTTATTACGGTCCAGGCTCTTATAAGAAGTCAGGAATAATACTCTAAAAAATAAAAATAAGTTAATGATTTTTTATTTTCGATATACACCATACTTATGAACAGCATCAGTCATTGCTTGGACATTCTCATGTCGCGCTTCATTTAATACAATCAAAATGATCGTGAAACAAGTCTTTCACGAAGAAAGATCAAGTTCATTTGCCTTTGAAAATTGCTTTTCCTGGTCCTTGTTTCTTAAACGATTCAATCCCAATTTTCATATCTTCTGTCTCAAAAAGTTTAGGAACAATTTTTAATAGTATATCATCAGATTTTTCTAATCCACCATTGTAATATTCATTTAGTAGCCTTTTTATGATATCAAAGGCTTTAGTTGGACCATTTGCTTGAATTTTCATAAATTTAATAGCTTTTTCATTAAGTTCTTGTTCTGGTAATACTCTATTAATGATATTCCATCTTTCTAATTTTTCAGGCTTTTGAAAACGTCCTCCTAATGTAATTTCTTTCGCTCTTGCTATTCCAGCTCTTTGAGCAAGCCTTTGAGCGCCACCACCTAGAGGAACTATTCCGACTAATACTTCTGCAGCTGCAAATTGAGCAGTTTCACTAGCCCAAATATAATCACATGCTAAGGCAATTTCAAAACCTCCTCCAATACACATCCCTTTTACTGCTGCCATTGTAGGAAAAGCTAATCTTTCAATTTGCGATATAAGATTTAAAAACCTTTTTATTGTTTCTCTTGCTGACTCATTATCTAAATTCGTAAAAAGCGCTACATTTGCCCCAGCCGAAAAATTACCTTCATCCACCTTAAAAAGTAAAGCTCTAATTTCTTGATTTTGTATAGTGTTTAAAATTGCTTCTAATTCAATCACGAAATCTAAATCTATTAGATTTAATGGTTTGCTTTTAAATGTAATAATTCCTAATCCTTCATCTTTCTCAAAATCAATTTTCACCATGATTTAAACCCTAAAAATGTTAATAAATACAATTGGTCTAAATCATTTATAAAGGATTTTATAATATTATAAAAAATCTAAAAAATAGAAAATTAAATATAGCATTATGTGGACATACTAAGTAATATTTTTTGGAAAGATTATGATGAAAACAAATATTTATCATGAATATGATGGCGATTTATCACTTTTAAAAGAAAAGGTAATAGCTGTAATTGGATATGGAAATCAAGGACGAGCTCAAGCCCTCAATTTGCGAGACTCGGGATTAAACGTTATTATAGGAAATCAAGATGATAATTACAAGAAGCGTGCAGAAAAAGATAACTTTGACACATATTCAATTGAAAATGCAATTAAAAAGGCTCAAATCTTTTTTATACTAATCCCCGATGAAATAATGAAAGAAGTATTTAATGATATAATCGTTCCTAATCTAAAAGAACACGATACAGTAATTTTTGCAAGTGGGTATAATATTGCTTTTAACATTATTACTCTCCCTAATAATATTGATATACTACTTATTGCCCCGCGTATGATCGGAATTGGGGTGAGAGAATGTTATTTAAACAGGAAAGGTTTTTTTACTTTCATAGGAGTACACCAAGATGCTTCTGGAAATGCAAAAGAAAATTTGCTGGCACTAAGTAAAGGAATAGGAGCACTTATTAAAGGTAGCATTGATGTTTCATTTAAACAAGAGGCTGTGTTAGACTTATTTAACGAACAGGGTTTTGGACCCGCTTTTGGGCAAGTCTTATTAAAATCAATGAAAACATTAATTGATGCGGGGTATCCTCCTGAAGCTGTTTTGGTAGAGATGTTTATGTCTGGTGAAATGAGCTATACGTATGAGAAAATGGCTCAAGTTGGTTTAGTTAAACAAACAAACTTCCATTCCCAAACTTCTCAATACGGTTCGATGAGTCGTGGGATAAAATTTAGAGGAATTTCAAAGGAAATAGAGAAAAAACAAAAAAAAATCTTGCTAGACATAGAATCGGGTAAATTTGCACAAGAATGGGAAGGAAAATTAAGCAAACTTAAATTCAAATTTATAAAATTCTTCGCTACACGATTAAGTTTCGCAAAAACAGAAGAGACAGTTCGCAAAAGCCTAGGTATCCCTGATTATGATCTATTTACCGAAATCCCATATCCTACTGATGAGGATATAAAAAAATCCAAAGAAATTGAAAATGACCTTAAGAATTTTGAAGATTTTTATAAAGAAATGTAACCACTGATTTAAATATCCAATGTATTATTTTTTTTGGATTCTGAGCTAAATCCTGTCAGTAAAATTATCCCTAAAATCAATAAAGCAATTCCGATAAATTGAAATATATTAAATTGTTCATTAAGAGAGACTAATCCAATTAAAACTGCCAAAATTATGCTAGAAGAAGTAGAACAGGGGACAATGAGATTTGCTTTAGCCTTAGTAAACGCATATTGGGTAATTAACAAGGTTAAAAGTGCCATTATTATCGTAATAATTATAAACACAGTAGATAGTAAAGTATTAGGAATAGCTGTTATCCTTTTTGAAACAGTTTGAAATGCCATAAATGTGCCTGCTATTAAACCAAATATTAATCCAATTGCTTTCAACTTATAATATTTAGTAGCTAAAAGTATGATAATCTCAATGATTATAATTACTAGAGATATCAATATGAAAAGTTCAACATTAAGAGTACTAAAGGTAACATCACTCGGATTTGAACTTAAAAGGGTAATTAGGATGGTTCCTATTATTATTAGGGCAATACCACCCATTTGAAATTTAGAAATTGATTCTTTCAATATATAATAAGAAAAAGCTACTAAGACAATAAGTCCTAATCCCTCGATTGGCGCAATTAAGTTAATTGGAGCGAAAAAGAGTGCAATCCATTGAATAAACATATAGGCGGAGGTTAAAAGGGTTCCAAATATCCATATACCCGTATTTTTTCCTTTTCCACTATATTTTCCCCGATCTTTATATCCTTCTATCGCATATTTTTGAATCCCTTTCCCTAAATAGAGTGATATATAAGCAAGAATGCCTAATGATAATCCTAGTATACTTTCAAGGCTGAAAGCCATATATATCCTCCTATAATTCAAAAAATTAGACTAGCTTATTCTTTAATCATAAATGAATTGTAATAATTAAATTTCTTATATATTTAATCTTTGTTTACTTAATTCAATTGCTTTCGGATTATTATCTACTCCTATCCATTGTCTTTTTAACTTTCGAGCCGCAGATAACGTAGTACCTGAGCCACAAAAAAAATCAGCAACAATATCACCCTCATTCGAGGATGCTAATATAATTCTTTTAAGTAATTTTTCGGGTTTTTGAGTTGGATACCCTAAATATTCTTTAGATCTAGTTTTTGTCTGAAACGAATAAATATCATTCCACACATCTCCTATTAGCATTCCTGGTTTTTCATCTAAATATTGTTTACCTCCTCGCCTTTTTCTATAGAGCCTTCCATCATTGTCCTTATATCGGAACATTTTTTTAATATAATCTTCTTTATAGGGAGAATATTGCTTGTTGAAAGTAAACTCATCGCTTTTAGTGTAATAAAGAATGATGTCATGTTGACGAACCCAACCTTTAACCTGACTTTTAAACCCAGATACACTAGCAACATTCCATATGATTTCTCGCCGAAAATTTCTTTTCTCAAATATAGTGTCGCATTGGGGTTTTAAGTCATATGAGGCATTTGTATCGCAATGCAAATAGAAACTGCCATCCTCTTTTAAAATACGATGCATCTCCATAACTCTTAATTTCATAAAATTAAGATATTCATCCAATGAGTTCCATTGATCCGAGAATTCTTTATAATCAACCCCCGAATAAAAAGGTGGATCAATATAGATTAAATCTATAGAATTTGATTCTAATTTTCTCAGAAACGTTAAGTTATCCTCTTGATAGACGGTATTTAATATCATAAACTAATTATAAGGCAGCTAATATTAATAAAACTATTATGAAAAAAGAACGATTGAATAAGAATTTCTTGGATGAATTTAAAAAGTATAATTTCTCAAAGATTAAAGAGGATAATATCTATTTAGTGGGATCTGCTCGCTTTAAAGAATATTTTATTAAAGTAGAATCAATATTACAAATTATTTATAAAAA
>CAYUTF010000034.1:0-22243 GCA_964447495.1 uncultured archaeon | reverse complement strand
GCTTTAAAGAATATTTTATTAAAGTAGAATCAATATTACAAATTATTTATAAAAAGCAAGTATATTTTTGCTCTGTTGATGGTTTATTAAATAAGGAATTATTTTCGGAAGCGGAATGGGAAAAGTTGCAGGAAATTGCTTTGAGAAAGTTACATAATCATGACGCTATTCTTATTATTGATATAAAAAATTATTTAGGTGACCATTCCAAGGAAGAAATTGAGTATTTTGAACAAGTAATAAAAAAACCAATATATTATCTTTCAAGGTTAAAAGATTAAGACTATACTGCCATTCCTATAAATTAATAATTCTATAAACTCACCATATTTTAAAGTTATATTAAAAATTTAACCTTAGATACATCAAATAGAAAATAAATTACAATAATTAGGGTTTAATTTTAAAATGGAATTGTTCCAACTATTTTGGGACGATCAGAAGAAACTTTTTTTAGAATTCAAGAAAGATGAGGAAGAACAAATTTTATTTCTTCCCGATAAAATTAAGCGTCTTAGTTTTCGATTTGAAATATCTAAAATCGTATCAGATCAACTCTATTTTCGACAAACACCTTCTTTAGTCTCGGTTAAGAAAATCTATCATTCTCAAGAGTACTTAAGCTTTTCTATTGATTTAGATGAGATTCAAGGTTATGATGATTTACAATTCAAGATATTGAAATTAAGTATTTATCTGCATTCTGGTCAAAGAATAGAGTATTCATTCGCCGAAAAATTTAATATTTCAGATATATGGATAAATGAAGATTGTTATGTTGGATTTCAATATATTGATTTAACTAAAAACCGAACTCAGCATCAAAATTTCACTAAAGAAAAAGTATTTCAAGAAGTTAAAAAAGATTACACTAAAAATAAAGAAGAAAGGACCTATGTTTATGAAAAAAATAGTGTGGAAAGTTATACTGTTGATCAATCCTTACTCACAATGATAAATGAAAGTAATCAAACTCTAAAAAATATTGAATCCCATTTAAAAAATCTCACTACCACTTTACAAAATATGCCATTAAACAGTGTTCCGATGGGACCTCCTCAAGGAATTCCTCAAAGAATCCCCGGACCCTCTATTAATAGAATAACCTCTGAAAAAGTAGCTAGTTTGATTCAATCGAGTGTTTCATCCGTAAAGATGTTGGTCATTAAAGAAATGAAGTCCAAGTTTAAGGAAGTGACCGAGAAAAACAATGGTTTTAGTATAAAAGATATTTTGAAACCAATGAGTGAAGAAGAACTTAAAGCATTAACACTTAATGAGGAAGATTTGAGAAAAAAGGAAGAGGCGGCAATTAATAACCAGATTAAACGACTTGAAAAACAAGAAAATAAAAATATCAGTCTAAGTGATCTGAAAAAGCCAGAATAATTCTTAAAATAGTTTAAGTATAAATCTTTAATTATAGTAGACTAGAAGAATTTATATATCGAAAATAGAATGAAGGAAGGGAAAAGAAGATATTAATTAATTATTTCATTGGCACTGCTGGTAGTGGTAAATCTACTCTCACCGGTGAATTAAAAGAATATATGATAAATCGAGATCCTGAGATATCCGTAATTACCATAAATCTAGATCCTGGAGTAAAAATCGTTCCTTATACTCCTGACATTGATATAAGAGATTATATCGTGCTTGAGGAAGTTATGACAAAATATGGCTTAGGACCAAATGGAGCAATGATATTAGCTTCAGATTTGATGGTTAATTTCTTAGACGATATTAAAGAAGAAATAGATGATTTTAATCCTGACTGGGTTTTAGTCGATACAGCGGGTCAACTTGAATTATTTGCATTTCGAGAAACTGGACCTTTAATTGCTAGTTCATTGGGAATAGGTGATGTACAAAGAGCAGTTACTTTTTTATTCGATTCAAATTTAGTCCTTCGACCTAATGGTTTTATTTCTACTTTATTATTAGCGGCCTCAGTCCAGTTTCGTTTCAGAAAAATCTCTCAAATCAATCTTCTAACAAAATCAGACTTATTAGATGAAGATCAAATCGATATGATTGTTAATTGGAGTCAAGATTTTCAAGCTTTAGAGGACTCTACCAATGAACGAGAAAGTGGACTTATTCGAGAATTATCAATTTTGATTTCTGATGTGTTTATACAAATGGGTTCAACAGCAGAACTAATTCCTTGCACAACTAAAGAAAAACAAGGTCTTGATCTACTCTTTGGTTATCTACAAAGAGTATTTGATTCAGATAAATCTCCCTTTTACTAATGATATTTTTATATGAAAGTTTAAGTAATTTAACGTAATTCAATTAATTATTAAAAGAAAAGTAATAATACTTTTAAATTAACTTTTATAGAGCAAAAACCGCGTGAAAATAATAGGGCCATGTGCAGGAATAGGGTCCAGATTACGCCCGTTTACTTTAAGTAAGCCAAAAACCTTTATTCAAGTTGCAGGTAAGACTGTATTAGAACATATTTTAAATAAGTTTAGTGATACTTTTGATTCAGATACAGAATTAATTTTGATTGTAGGATACAAAAAACGACAGATTTCAGAGTTTGTAAAAGAGAAATATAAAAACACATTTAAATTAACTTTTATAGAACAAAAACCGCGTGGATACAATGATGATATTCCTTATTTCTGGGGTTTAGGAGAAGCGGTATATCTTGCTCAACAAAATTTTAATCAAAGTGAATATGTAAACAAAGAGGAAGATAAAAGGGAAGGAGCTTTAATATTTTTAGCAGATATGATACCTATTGATGATTATTCCTATATAATGTACAGATATTTTGAATCAAACGTGGATGGGATTATAACCGTAATGGAAGTTCCTAAAGAAAATGCAAACTCTTATGGAATAGTCACTGTCGATGAACATTCGATAATTCAGCAATTAATAGAAAAACCTGAAACGTATATTTCAAATTTAGCGATTGCTGGAATTTATGCATTTTCTAATTCAGCAACCCAAGCATTATTCAAAAACATTAAAAAATATTTAGATAAGCGAACAGAAGACTCAAAAGAAATATATCTTACAGAAAGTCTTCAAGATTTAGTAGATAGCGGTTTTAAAATTGCTGCGGTTAATCTAAAAAAGGGGATTCTGGATTTTGGAAGACCTTCTGAATTATTAAATGGAAATAAATATTTACTACAACAAGAATCAACAAAAAAAGAGGATTTTCAAAAGAATAATATTAATATTGATAAATCCTTCATAAGAAATCCCGTATATATCGGAAAAAATTCAAAAATTATTAATTCGGTCATCGGACCTTATGTTTCAATCGGCGAGAACTCTCACATCGAGAATTCAATATTGGAAAATAGTGTAATTGAGCAAGAAGTTATATTAAAAAATTTAATATCTGAAAATTCGATAATAGGGAATAATGTAAGAGTCGAAAATATAAGTAAAGATAATTTGATAATAGGAGATAAAACTATTTACTGATAAATCTTCAAATAATTTTAAAATAGATTTTTTTTTAGTATATATGAAATTTATTTATAGGAAGATAATTATTGTTATTTATAAAAATAAAGATCATAAAAAATTTTTAAGGAAAAAATATGCCATATACTATTGCTTTTGATATAGCCCACAAACCTCGAGGGAAGATTGATGAGAATCTAATTGAATTGAGAGATTTTCTAAATTCAAATGATTTTATTTGTTACAATTTCTTAGAAACGCCTATAACCCAACAATCATTAAAACCATTTGATATTTTAGTATTTGTATGTCCTGATTTTGCAAAGATATCTTCTATGGAGATCACAGAAATTTATAAATGGGTTGAGGAAGATGGTGGGGGGCTATTTTTATTATCACATGCAGGAGGCGATAGAGGGCGTAATAGTAATTTAAGTGAATTGAGTCAGCAATTTGGAATATTATTTGAGAATGATCAGGTGTTAGATGAGACTTCAAACTTAGGTTTGGAAAATTTACCAATTATCACTGCATTTATCCCGCCTCATCCTATTACTAATGGAATTTCTTCGATATGTTATAGATCCGGCTGTTCTCTTACTATAATGGGAAATGCATTTTCTATAGCATCATCAAATGAGACCTCAGAGCCATTCTCAACTCCATTAATGTGTGTTTCCCAGCCAGATAACGGAAGAGTATGTGCAATTGGGAGCTATGAATTATTTAGGGATAATGTTGGAGGCGGTTTCAATACTGATGATCATCCTACTTTAGCGTATAATATTTTTATGTGGTTGGTCTCTGATTATAGAATGGAATTAAGATCCAAAGGAGAAATACCTGAAGTTGTAACTCAACCAATAAGTCAACCTAATAACTATGTTTCTAGCCCAATTGAAACAATTCCAGATGAAAAAAGAAAAATTGATATCGATTTTTCAATGAGAATATCACAGAAAAGTGAATTGTTTGAATTGTTAAAGATATTCCAAAATCAAATTACTACCATAAAAAACACCATTGATAAATTAGTAAAGACTGCTAGTGCATCTAATAATGAAATGATTGAAATTCACCCTTCAACACTGAAGCCACCAAAATCAATACCTAAAGTTGTAGAAAAAACTGCTGATAATAGTTTTGATATGCTTTTAGAATCAGATAAAAGCCTTACTGATTTACCTCCTAAACCAGTAAGTCTGTTGAAGGATGCAGATATACCTTTTATTGGATTACCCCGCATTGAAGACGAAAAAAGTTTAGAATTTACCCCAAAATTAAAATCTAAAAAGAAGCTTAAGAAGAAGGAATTAAAAACAGAAAGAGATTCTTTAGAAAGTAAACTAAATTCGATGAGAAGTTTATTAGATTTTATCGAAAAGAAATTTCAAGCGGGTTCAATGGATCAAAAATCATATGAAAAAAGAACAAGTCAATTAAAAACAGATTTAAAGAAATCGGAAAAGAATCTTAAAGAAATTAATGATTTATTATAAATATTGAAATACTTTGCTGATTTCTTTCTAATCATTCATTTTTAGGCTTAAATTCTTCAGATACATAGGGTTGAGCATATTTATTTACAATTTCAAAGAATTCTTTATCTCCTACTCCTTTGGTTATTTTCTTTAACTCCTCTTTAATGATATTAAATGATTTTCTTAATTCTTCTTTTGAAGTTTCTTCATGTTTTTTTTTAACTTCTTGTACTATTTTTTTTATTATCTCATCAGGAATCTCTAAATCTAAAACCTTGATCTTTTGTTTTAATGCATGCAAAATTGATTGCGATCCGGAGAATTTTCCTAAGTAAAATTTACGGCGTCTACCAACCATTCGAGGATTAATGGGTTCATAAGTTAAGGGATGTGCCAAAATTCCCGCAATATGAAGACCACTTTCATGCGAAAAAGCATATTCTCCTACAATTGGTTTATATTGGGATAAAGGCTTACAGAAATATTTCTCACATACTTCACTCAATTCTGGTAATTTTGTTAAATCTATTCCCGTGTTAATACCCGTCCTTTCGAGAATTGTAGCAACTTCTTCTAATGCGGCATTCCCTGCTCTCTCTCCATATCCATTTATACATGTATGAGGATATCTACAACCTTCAAAAACACCTGTCACTGTATTCGCAACAGCTAAACCAAAGTCATTATGGGTATGAATCCCTATTGGTATTGGTTTTTTTAGAATTTGAATTACTTCTGTTTTAATTTTTTTAATGAGATATGATGTAGAATGAGGTGTGAGAACGCCTACAGTATCTCCTAATACAATTCTTTCAGCTCCCGCTTCTATAGAAGTTAAGAAAACATTTTTTAAATGTTCAAATTCTGCGCGAGTACCGTCTTCAGAGACCCAATTAACTTTAAAACCATTATCTTTAGCATAATGAATAGCGTTTGTGATTTGTTCTAATTCTTCTTGCTCTGTTAGCTTTAATGTCTTCATAAATATTGGCGAAATCGGCATAAAGATTACGATTTCTTTAAGATCAGCATAGATACATGCATCAATATCTTCTTTTCTTGGACGTGCAATCCCTACAATTGATGCATTTTTACAATTTTCGTTTACAATTGTTCTCACAATTCTTCTTTCAGATTCTGAAACGGCAGGATATCCAACAGCAATGATCTTTACACCAATCTCATCCATCATTTTTGCTAAATGTATCTTTTCATCTAAAGTTAGGTACACAGTTGGACTTTGTTCGCCATCCCTTAAAGTTTCATCCCATATACACACTTCTTTTGGGATATCAAGATCTTTGAGAGCAATTTTGTTATAATCCACTAAAAGCTTTTCTAATTCTTCTTTTGTAAATTTATAGCTCATGTTATACTCATAAAGGGATTAATCTTACTAAGTATCAAAATTGTTTAAAATAAATAAATTAAATTGTTTCTTGAAATTTATAAAAAAGTGAATAGTAAATAAAAAATTTTTAATTATTACATTAATTCAATGCTCATGACCGCAGTCGACTCCACATCCACACATTTCTGGTGGATCTGGTTCACATCCTGTTTCTACGATTTTTATTTTAAAGTTCAGAATTTTTCCTGCTAATGGATGATTCATATCAACTGTCACGAATTCTTCATCAACATCCTTGATCCAAGCAATTGAGTAAGTATTATTTGGGCCATCAATTCTTAGCATCATTCCTGATTCGGGAGTTATATCTTCTGGAAATTGTTCTATACTTACCGTTTGTGCTAATGTGGGATCAAAATCTCCGTACGCATCATTAGGTTCAAGACTTATTTCGAATTCTTCTCCAGTTTCTTTACCAATAACCGCATTATCAAAACCACGTATTAATTGCCCTTTTCCCACTTCGAATTTTAATGGTAAGCCATCATTTAGTTCAGTACTGTCGAAGATTGTGCCGTCATCCAAGCGTCCTTCATATTCGACTTTGATAATATCTCCTTTCTTAATTGCCATAAGTTATCCTTTTTT
The DNA here is from genome assembly GCA_964447495.1 of uncultured archaeon. Taxonomy (GTDB): domain Archaea; phylum Asgardarchaeota; class Lokiarchaeia; order Sigyniarchaeales; family SOKP01; genus SOKP01. The sequence continues at coordinate 15,325 of CAYUTF010000034.1, read as the reverse complement.
ATTGTAATATTTAATATTGATATTGGTTGAGGATTTATTACTAAATTGTTTATAAATTAAAAATTATTTGTTATTAAGTACCTTCTTATATTTCTCTATACTTTTTTTTTAAAATCCTTTAAGAAAATAAGAAAATAGTAAAAAGATAAAGAAAATTGATTTATAATATTATTTAATAATATCCGTTATAAAACAGGTTTCACTAATTTTAACACCTTTAATTTGAGAAATCTTTTCTTCAATTAATGGATTAAACTGCTCAATAGATGGGATTTCTACTTTGATAAAAAGTCCACAATCTCCACTTAGACGCCAAATATCTGTAATCTCATCAATTTCGATTAATTCTTTCATAATAGCTTTAATTTCCTTGAAATCAGGTTCGATTTTGACTGTAGCACGAGTCTTAGGCTTGGAATTAATGTTATATTCAATAGTATACTTTTTTATTACGTTCTCGTTTTCCAAAGTTTTTACGCGTCTTCTCACTGTAGCCTCAGTCTTTCCAACTCTCTCAGCAATGTCGCTAAATGAAACTCTACCATTCTGTTTTAACTCCTCAAGTATTTTTAAATCAATTGGATCCAAATTTTATCAACCTCTTATGATACATTCCAATATTTTTAAATGATTTATTTGAAAATCAATTTTTAATATTAGTGAGATACTATCTTATGATTTTTAATTTTATAAAATTGTTAAACTTAATTACAAATTATATATATTTCGTAATAAATTTATTGCTTTTCCTTACCAAAAACTATTTTTTTCTTTCGAAAAATATTGATTTTGTCGTGAAAACTAAATCAAATGTCATATTTTCAAAATTTTAATCGTAAGCTTTTGTCAAAAACAACTATCTTTTTATTTAGAAGATAAATAAAATAAAGTAAATCTTCATCAAATTCATATAGCTTTATTATACTATAGAGTAATAAGGCTAATTATTGGATGACAAAATTATTTCTTGGTATAGATTGCTCTACTCAGAGTCTTACTGGAATAGTAATTGACAGTAATTCAACAAAGATCATCACCAAAATAATAATTAACTATGATAAAGATTTATCACATTTTCGTACTCAAAATGGGGTGCATATCTCTGAGGATGAAAAAGTGGTTTACTCTACTCCTTTAATGTGGGTGGAAGCGTTAGATTTATTATTTGAAAAGCTCCTAAAATCGAATGTTCCAATAAAGAATATCAAGGCAATTAGTGGCTCAGGACAGCAGCATGGCACTGTATATTTAAATAGTAAATTTCAACCTATTTTAAAAAAACTTAATCCACTAATGCCTTTAGCTAAGCAGTTAAGAGAGGTATTCTCAAGAGAGATTAGCCCTGTTTGGATGGATTCAAGTACTTCTCAACAATGCAGCGAAATTAGAGACAGTTTAGGTGGTTTAGAAGCGACCATTAAACTTACAGGTTCAAATACCTTTGAACGGTTTTCTGGACCTCAGATTAGGAAATTTTATCAGGAAAATCCCAAAAAGTATGATTCTACGGCTACAATCCATCTAATTAGCTCCTTTATGTCGTCTTTATTATTGGGAAAAAATTCTCCGATTGATCACGGTGATGGCGCAGGAATGAATTTAATGAATATAACCACTAAGAAATGGGATAATAAAGCGCTTAATGCAACTGCGCCAAACTTAACACAAAAATTACCGTCTTTAACAGAATCATCGAAGATTGTCGGTGAGATTTCATCGTACTATGTAGAACGATATGGGTTTTCTCCAGAAACTAACATAATTGTGTGGTCAGGAGACAACCCAAATAGCCTTATTGGGGTAGGAATTATTGATCCAGGTAAAGTAGCAATTAGTTTGGGTACAAGCGATACTTATTTTAGTTATATGAAGAGTCTCTCATTCGATCTTAGCGGTGAAAGCCATGTTTTTGGAGCGCCTACGGGAGATTATATTGGCTTAATCTGTTTCAAGAATGGTTCCTTGGCAAGAGAAGCAATTAGAGATCACTTTCATCTCAATTGGAATGATTTCTCTAAGATTTTAAAAATTACCCCTCCTGGAAATAACGGAAAGATAATGCTTCCCTACTTTTATCCTGAAATTGTACCTTTAATATTAGAGCCTAATGTATATCGTTTTGGTTTTGATGAGAATGATCTAGAGGCAAACGTACGAGGGATAATCGAAGCTCAATTTTTATCGATGCGACTTCACTCCCAATGGATAAAAGATAAACCCACTGAAATTATTGCAACTGGTGGAGGTTCAGAAAACCGAGAAATCTTGCAAGTTGTTGCAGACATTTTCAATACTAAGGTCATAATATCCAGGATTTCAGATTCTGCGGCATTGGGTGCGACATTAAGGAGTGCGAAATCGTATTATGACAATATTGGTACAAATATTAAATGGTCAGAGATTATGAAAAAGTGGGAAATTGTCCCTTCTAGTAAATCTATCCTCCCTAAAGACGGAGTTTGTCAATTATATAGTGATATGCTTAGCTTATACAGTAAATACGAAGATTTTGTATTAAAAAAAGGTGAAAATCCCGAAGCAATGAGAAAAAAATTCAAAAATAAATACTTTTCAACAAACCAAACCTAACAAATAAATTAGTACTAAATATAACATGAAAAGTTTTTCATAGTCGATGGTCTTATTAACAATATATGTCAAATGAAATACTTGAAAAATCTAGAGATAAATCTATTTTTCTCCCCATATTTGCTGTAATATTAATAATTTCTGCTGTAACTGTTATAATAATATTGATAGTAATCCAATCTGTCGCAGATAACAATACAGGGGGAGGAGGATGAGGATGTATAAATTTAGTACACTTATCGGGGAATTTTCTAAAGTTGGCAAATGTATGACGCTTGAGAAAAAACAATTGTCTCAAGAAGACCCTCCCTATGCATGGGAGTTTTGTCATTATCGTGAAATATCGTATTGATAACTAATAATTAATAGGATGGAAGATAATATTAACTATATAACAAAATTCTTATAAATGCCTAAAACCTCTTCAATTACACGATTTTAAATTTTGGTGGTCAATAATGTCAAAAGAAATTCCAGAAAACGTGAAAGAATCTCTAAGAAACATAGGATTAACGGATTATGAAATTGCGATTTATCTCACCCTTATCGTTAAGGGACCAATGGATGCTCGAGAACTCTCCGAGGCTTCAGGAGTCCCCTATTCGCGAATATATAATATTCTCACACAGTTGGAAAAGGAAAAGAAGTTTTTGGTTAGGGAGGAAGAGAGTCGCCCTTCGAGGTATTTTGCGAAAAGCCCGGATGAGGCGCTTATAATAGCCAAGAAACAATATAATGATAATTTTGATAAATATTCCAATACAATCATAAATACACTAACTCCTATATATCAATCACATGATACTCCGATAAAAGTTGCATTATATATACATCGTGGAAGGAATATATGCATTACAAAGAGCTTAACATTAATCGAACAAGCTAAAAATGCCCTCTATTTGGTTGCGTCCGATTTTGAATTTCTTGACATCTTTTATGATGATATAAAGAAAGCTCGAGCAAGAGGAGTCACAGATATTCGAATTCTAGTTGAAGATGAAGCTTTTAAAGATAAAGAATTTATTGAATTATTGTCAAAATATACTAAAATATCTGTTATACGCTCACGTGATCAAGTTTTTGGAAATTGTGCTGTTATCGATGAGGGAGAGGATGCCTTCATAATTTTAACTCAAAAATTCTTCAAAAAGTTGTCCTACTTTGGTGTGGTCACCGATCACATTGCGTTTGGACCAGCAGCTAATTATTACTTTAGTTATTTATATAATACCGCTAAGGAATATAAATTAAAGTAAGAGCTCTTTAATTATTTTTATATTCTGGATTCCTTATAACACATCCCGTATGTTTATCTAATTTCATCAATTCAGAACATTTTGAACATGCTATACATGTTTCTTTTTTATCGATAATTCCGTTTTTGAAGATTTGTTTTGGAAAATTTGGATTAGCAAATGCCATTCTTCCAAATCCACAAATGTCTGTGTTATTATTTTCAATCATCCCTGCTGCTAGGTATCCAGCAAGGTGACGTAAGTAAGAGAATCCAGAACCAATGACAATCATATTCCTAGGAATGGTTTTTTTAATTTGACCCGTTAAGTCCATAATTCTATAGAGACTTAATAATGGGTGTTCTGGAGGAAAAGGTTCGCCTTTAACGGGATCATCAAAGGGACGAGTAATATATGGTCGAAAATGAGGATTACCACACGTCAAATTGATTAATTTAACCCCCCCTGTATATAAATCTTTAATTAACTTTATTGGCTCTGATAGATCATAATTAATTGAAACTTCACTATTTTCTCTAGGTCCTACTCCGAATCCATAAGGATATTCAATCCCATCATAAATACTTAATCGTGTCGTTATCAGAAAATTATCAGAGGAAATTTTATTTTTTAGAATCCTAATTATATCTAAAAGAAATTTGGTTCGATGCTCTAATTGCATTCCTCCATAAATAGAATTTTCTCTTATTCGTGAAGATAATAGTTCATTAATCAAATATCCATGGCAAGCTTTTATATCAACTCCGTCAAAACCTACCTTTTGAGCAATTAACGCCTTCTTTACCCAAATATTTTTGAGTTCATTGAGCTCTTTATCGGTGATGACAACTCCTTTTTCTTTGGATGCCTTAATTGCTCGATCTAATTTCATATTATGATAAGCTCTAATAGGAAATCGCTCACTATTTAATTTACTATATCTCCCTGAATGGTTTAATTGGAGTATAAGGATACATTTGTCTTTAAAACCGAGTTTATGTAATGTATGATTGCATTCTTCTCGTACTTTTGTTATAATCCTTTTGAACTTATCAGCATTTTTCTCATTTAAATGGAGTTGATGAGAATTCGAACGACAACTTTCAGAAATTGCTGTTGCTTCGAACCAGATCAGGCCTACCCCACCTTGAGCATACTTGATGTATCTCTTTAAAGTTAATTCACTAGGGGTTCCATCAGAATTCGCATCAAAACCCTCCATAGGTTGGATTGAAATTCTATTAGGGATAAAGATATGACTAGATACTTTGGGCGTTTTTAAGAGATCGACATTGTAACTTAAAGGTAATTTTATACCCAATTTTTCTAATTCTTTGTTTAGGTCTTCAAGATTTTGATATATGAAACTATGATACGTTCTTTTTGGCATATTAGAATTTAATTTTTTAATTGCCTATTTTATTTATTAAAAACTATTAAAGATAAGGTTATTTAAATTGTGATTTTTATCAAATTATAACTTTAATACATTGTTTTATACACATAAAAACAGCTTCAATAAATAAGATGTATTATGGCAAATAGAGAACATATTAAAATTGGTATTATAGGATGCGGTGAAATTGCAAGAGAATTTAAAGCGTTCTTTAAAATCGTTAAAAATGCAAAGTTTGTTGCTGCTGCCGACACCGAATTTAAAAGAGCTAAAAGAATAGCTGGTAAGGAATGTGCTTATACCGATATTAATGAAATGTTTGACAAAGAGGATTTTGATGTGTTGTATATCGCAACACCTCATTATCTTCACAGAGATCATATAAAATTAGCTTTTGAAAATGGTAAACACGTGTTTTGTGAAAAACCTGCTGGTATCTCGGTTGAAGATGCTCGGGAAATTTATCACCTAGATAAAAAATATCCTCATCTTAAACTGGGATTTAATTATCAATATAGATATGATCAGAAGTGTTTTGAATTGTCGAATGGGATAAATGAAGGTGTCTTGGGTGATATTTATTACGCAAACTGTAATGTCTATTTTAGTAGAGATTCTTCTTACTTTAATGACGCTGATTGGAGAATTACTAAAAAGTTCGCAGGAGGCGGTACACTAATCACTCAAGCATCTCATATAATTGATATTATGATCTGGGCGTTAGGAGAACCAAAAACGGTCATAGGAAAAATAAAAACTATCAAATTTAAAAATATAGATACCGAAGATTTGGGATTTGGAATCGTAGAATTCGAAAACGGAGTTCTCGCTCAAATAAATAGTTCTATGATTGTCGAACCTCCTTTTGAAAGTACAAAAGGAATGGTAGAATTATTGATTTTCGGAAAGAAGGGACGTGCAACTTATAGTGGACCTGTTCCATCTTCCTTAAATTGGTATGGCGTTAAGAATTATTCTCCCAAAAAAATGTATAATTACGCTCCTTATATTGCTGGGAGTTTAGAAGCTTTTGCCGATTGGATTTTAAACGATATTCCTTATCTAAATACTATAGAGGAAAGCTCTAAAGTCTTACGGTTAATTTGCGCTTTATATAAATCCTCTGAAACTGAAAAAAAAGAATTGGTTGAAAAATTATTCTAATAATTGATATAGTGGTTTTTTAGCCTACAATCTTTTGAAAAACCCGTAGAAAATTTTCTCCGGCTATTTTCTGTATGTCATTATCGCCGTATCCTCTGGAAATTAATCCCTTGATTAAATTAGGAAACTTTTCATAACTCTCAAAATCCTCCATTTTGTCCAAGAAAGTAGCTCTATGTTCTTGACGAAATCCTAATATCCCAATTAGCTCATCAATTTTTTTGGCTAAATTATCTGGTAATGAATAGCCATAGTAATCAGTACCAATTCCCACATGATCAATCCCCACTAAATTGACAATATAATCTATGTGATCTAGCCAATCCTCTATCGTTGTTTTTGATTTGTTGGATAAAAACCCTGGAACCGTTAAAACACCGACATACCCTCCTTTTTCTGCGATAATTTGTAATAATTCATCTGATTTAGCCCTATCATGTTTAAATACACTATCTGCTAATGTATGAGATGCAACTACCGGTTGTAATGAATTTATAACAGCATCCATAGATGTTTGAGGTCCACAATGTGAAATATCTATAACTGCCCTTAATTGATTAATTTTTTCAATAACTTTTAATCCAAATTCCGTTAACCCTTTATCACGTCTTGCAGTACAGCCAGTCCCAATGCTATTTTTACTATTATATGTTAATTGCATTATTCGAAATCCCATCAAATAAAAATGCTCTAAAAGTTCGAGATCAGTACCGATAAACCCTAAATCTTGCAGGTTGTAAATAACTCCAATTTTTTTTTCCATTTTAGCATATCTCATATCCTCGGCATGGAGGATTTTTACAAAAAATTCCCCTCTATTCTCTAAAAGATGAGTCATTAATGCAAGATTGTGCCGAACACCCTCGAGAGAGTATGGTTTTTCATGAATAGGTCCAAGTGTCCAACTTACGCAATTCACTCCCGAATCTTTCCATGCGCTTTTTAAGTTATTAAAGTAATCATCATCTGAAACAGCAGCTTTCGAAAAATCTAATAATAATTCTTGGACTATCTTGAAGGGATTGAGATCTAATGCTAACAGCTCATCGGTTTTTTTGATAAATGGCTCGGTCCATAAGATGGGACCATGACTAAGCGTATCAATTATGATACTCCTTTTGATTATATTCTTAACTCTTTCACTCAAATTAATCATCTATACTTTCCTTTGATTCATGACTAAAAAATAATAAGGAGAAAAATAATATAAAGGTTATATGTTTACCTTTACCACGACACGGTAATGGCTTTTTCAGGACATATTTCAACACATTTAAAACATCGAGAACATAAAGAACCCCAAATAGGCGTAATACGCCAATCCTGGGGATCATATGGGTTTTCTTGTTTATCTTCCGTTCCAATTGTTGGATGCATTACAAACACCGCCGGATCACATGATTTTAAGCATAAACCACAATCTCTGGGATCGATTTTGCCTTTTTCTCCACAGATAGAATAGTCAATTTCAATTTTGGTCCTTTTCTTTTTTTTACTCTTGCTCATATCATCACCTAATACGTTCCATCAAATCCGGGATATTCCTCCCTCGGAATTAATTTTAAAGCATCATATTTGCATGCGTGACGACAAATACCACATCCAAAGCATTTATTATAATCGATAATTACTCTATCCATCGATGGAATATAGCGAATCGCATTTAACTGACACATCGCTACACATTGTTTGCATCCTTGACATTTATCTTGGTCAAGTTGAATAATATATTCCGCCTTGTACATGACATGAAGATCAAAATTGTTTCTTAATGTAAATCCTCCGCACTCGGGACTTTCACAAGAACATATCGCATTAATATATGGAACTGGTTGGAACCAAACTGATGAGATATATCCCTTTTTATTAAATTCTTCTAACTTTTCAATAGCAGTTTCTCGATCAATTCTACATGTCCTCTCTTTAGGAATAAAACGTGGTAATTTTTCAATTACTTCAGATAATACCCCAAAATTAATACAAACCGCTTCCTTTTTTTTCCTTTGCATCCAACGGCACATACAGTAATTTAAAATGATCGGTTCGTCAGCTAATTGAGACATAATAATCTGAGCATCCTCTAATGGAATAACCTGACCAAAATGACCATCAGCATTTTTAGGATTCCTATTTTTCTTTTCACTATGAATCATGGCTTCTGCTTTGGAGCGAAGAATCCTTCCAATGATTGGCATCTTTAATTTATATCCCAAATCTTTAGACGAGAACCCTGTTATCTTCCGAATATATATCTGCTCAAAATTCATCCATTGTTCAGTAAGATACTCTCGCATATCTTCTTCAGATGAGATTTGATCCGCATGATAATTCTTAGAATTCATGTACCATTTCTTTCCAGCGCCATGTTTTGTACACCATTGACACACTTACCAATACACCCTTTTTCCTAATTTTTATGTTTAAATTTTTCAGAATAATTTAATTAACTAGATTTACAATATTTAGAATTTAAACTTTTCAATATTTTTTATTTTTTTAAAAATCGTAAAGGACTAATAAGAAGATATCGGTAAATTATAAATACTAAAGCAATCATTTTAAACTAAATTTTTTAAAATCTTATAATAATCATAAAATTAGAATAAATAATTATAGTTCCACCCTTTTCTTCTCAATTTCCATTAATTCTCTCCGTAGAATTTTGCCAGAACCAGATTTTGGGATGGATTCTACGAATTCAACCTCCCGGATTTTTTTATAAGCTGAAATACGGTCAGCTACCCAATCTATGATCTCTTGCTCCCTCACTTTTCCTTTAAATTCGGGTTTTAAAATTATGAAAGCTTTAGGTATTTGACCGATATCGAGTTCTTTGGATGGTTTGCCGATAACAGCGGCATCAAACACGTGTGGATTCTTAAAAAGTAAATCTTCGAGCTCAGCGGGAGCGATACTCCACCCCTTATATTTGATCATTTCCTTGATGCGATCGGCAAGATGTTCATATTCATCTTCATCTATATGAGCCATGTCGCCCGTTTTTAACCATTTTTCATCCGTAATAGGATCAATCCAAAAAGCGTTTTCAGTATCTTCTGGCTTGTTCCAATATCCTTTCATGACCTGAGGTCCTTTAATAACGAGTTCTCCCACTTGTCCGCGTTCCGATAACTCTTTACCAGTTTCAATATCAATTATTTTATGAAAAGTATCGGGAATGAGCGTTCCTTGAGATTCCATTTTGGGTCTATACATTGGATTGACTGCAACTACCGGAGATGCTTCGGTTAAACCCCATCCATGTTGTACGGTTACTTCTAAAGCATTACATTTCTCTCTCGCAAGTTTATCAAACCTATCGAGAAGCTCTAAAGGAATGGGCGCTGCACCATTATTAAAGATCTTGAGATTGGTCCAATCATATCCATTATTTTTTGGGTCTTCAAGATGCCTAACTACTGCTAAAAATATTGGAGGAACACACAAACTGTATGAGACTTGATATCGCTCAATTAGTTCACAAAATTCTCTTACATCAAATCGGGGTGTAACCACTTGTGCTGCCCCCAACCATATTGATTGATTCATTCCAACATTTAATCCATAAATGTGGTAGAGAGGCAAGACAATCATAGCAACATCTAACTCACTTAATTCGAAAATCTGTGATACTTGAATAACATTTGAAACGATATTATAATGGGTGAGCATGGTGCCTTTTGGAAGTCCTGTTGTTCCACTGGTGTATACGAGAGCTGCGAGATCTTCTTCAGTATCAAAACTTATATCTGGAGGATTTGAAGTAGTTGTTTCCATTAATCGGGACCATCCTAATGTTCCTTCTGGTAGTTCAATATTGGCTCCCTCTTCAGACTCCATAATTATAACATGCTTGAGAAATGTTTGGGATCTCACTTTATCTAGAACAGAATAAAGGTTTTGAGAAACTATGACAGTTTCAGCACCTGAATCATTTAACTCGTATTTTACTTCAGTTTCTTTAAATTGTGGATTCATTGGGACCAAGATTGCCCCCGCTTTCTCTAAGCCATAAAAAGAGATCTCCCACTCTATCGAATTTGGGCTGAATAAAGCAACCCGATCTCCTTTTTTCACGCCTAAATTTTTCAATATAGTTGCAAAAATATCTACTTTTCTTTTAAACTCTTGAAAAGTCATTCTCATAGGATATAGAAAAGCGAATCTCTCGGGAAATCTTCCTGCAGTATCTTCCAGCAAAGCCTGGACGGGAATTCTAGGATAATAGAGGTGTCCTCTTTTAAATTTTACCATTATTATCACATTGATTTTACATTATAATTGAATTTTATTATTCTTAAATGTTCCATCATTCCAGTTCCGTTCTCCCTTGTATTAAGATTTTTCAAAATTTCTATATACAAGTGATTTAAAGATTAAAGTTCATATCTAATAACTGTTTAAATTAATACAGGTAAAAAGTTAATATGTCGCAAAAACTCATTGATATTGAGATTTCAGGTCATCAAATAAACATTTCGGGGGCGCTTTCAATTAAATTACAGCTAGCAAAAGGTTTTGAATATATAGGAAATCAAGAGATAGTGATATATGATTGTGCTAAAGTATTTCATTATGTATTTACTAATTACTATACCAATAAACAGAAAGAAAGACACATCTCGAAGTTATTTTTTCTTCAGCATGAATACTTCCTCCCTAAAGTTAATAAATCATATAAATATGAATCAATGGATATACTCGAACTAGGAGGAATTTTATGGCAAAGGGACAATTTTATAGATCGAACAACATATGATGATTGGGAGCCTAATTCTGATGTATTTCAGTTGATTACATTTGTGGAGAAAAATAAGTACATATTTCCCTCCATGGTTTTCACCAATCGTCTTGTCACAATGCTCAATGAGGAAAAGAATCAGGAACTACTGATTTTATATTTAGAAGAGATTGTGGAAGAAAAATGGAAAAAACTTAGATCGAATGGACAACTAGTAGATTTTCAATGGAAAAAGGAGCAGATAGAATTACAAAAAAGAGCTCTTTCATCCTTTACAGTTCTGTAATATCTTTTTGTTCCGTGAATCTCATTTAAATTTGATGTCTGGAATCATTTTGATTATATTTTATGATTAATTTTTATTGTTCTGAGATGTTCCATCATTCCACTCCCAACTTCACCGGTGTCTAAATTCTTCATTACTACCATTTGTTCAAATAATTCAGTATAACCAGTAGGAAAATTTCTTACAAATCTGATAAAAGAATCTTTTTTTATTCGTTCTGCTCTAATTTCATAAATAGCCCCTGTCTTATCAGTAATAGTATAAATACTTGAAAGGGGACTCTTAAATTGATCATTATCAATTTCAGTTTCAATCTCTAATGATTCCAAGGGAATATTCCCTTCTTTACGGGACAAATGACCTGAAAGATCAATTCTAGTGTTTATATAATCTTTACGAAAAGCACATGACCATTCTTTAAATTGAAAATGGGCAGCATACCATTTATCAAATTGGTGCCAATCTCTAAACCCCCAACTCTTATCTCTCTGTCCATACCCTTTAATCTTTAAAATATTTCTGTTATTAACACTTAATGATCCACTTATAAGTCCAGAAGCCTCAAAATGCTGATGCCAAGAAGCTGAAGAATCTTTTCCAAAGCTATAACTAGGAAATCGGGTTTCAAAACTAATATTAAAGGATAGCTTTCTTGAGGCATATTCTATTTGCCATTTTTTAAAAGGAGTAATTAGTTTATAAATAAGTCTCTTTTCTCGCAACATGTGATTAATATCATTATCATATTTCTCAAGTGAAGGTTCTTTATAGTAGATTTCATTTCTATCCTTCAAAAATAAAATAAAAACGAATTCACGCTTATTTTCATTGGGAACAATACCAATTGTAGAAAAACCTGAGATTTTATTTTCAACATCTACCCAATTAAAGTAATAAGATTCGCGCCACTTTAGTTCCTCAGTAGGGATATGGAGGAATTCATCAGAATCATTTAAATTAAAGGATTCTTTTTTTCCATCCATTTTAATTAATCCTCTGGCAGTAAATATAGTGATGGTCCTTCTCTCTTTTTCTTAGCTTTGCTTCTAAAAAGACGGGGGATACCAGGGTCAAAATCACTTTCCATAAAATGAGGAATATATTTATTCATGGTTCTTTCTGTGAGATCCCAATTAACTTCATCTGTAAATCCTATGAAGTTTGTAAATCTAGCATAACCATAACAATATGCATATGCTCCTGCAATTAATCTTTGTTTTCGGTCCCATTTCGAAAATTTAAGAAATAATTCTTTATTGGCATTAACAGAATAGTCGCTAAAAGGTTGAAGTTCATCAAAATCAATTGTTTTGACCTTTTCCCCCTCTCTTATAAACAGCCCTATACCGGTAATATGTTTAGAAAAATCAGCAGGATTTGTTTCAAGAGTAGCAAAGTCATCGAATGATACCTCAACATCTTTCAGGCGATATACAAATGCAATATTATTATAAGGTGCTTCCGCTTCTGTCTTAGACCAAGTAAAATGAGGTTTACCGCCATCATATAAGTGTGATATTTCTCTAAAAACCAATTTTTCATTATTTCCTACTTCATATGGCCCATGGTCACATATTTTTGCTCTAGCCTCGCACTCATCTAGAAAGGATAGAGTTTCAAGATTTGCCATTATTCTCTTTATCTTATTTGCTTTCTCAAAAGTGACATCAACGATTCTATCATTAACCCAGTCAACATCTTCCTGATTTAATGCGACATTTTTTTTATTGGAGTCATACACAGATAATTGATTATTTGGAAAATAGGATCGAGCCAAACGATTCCAGAAGTCTAACACAAATATTGTCTGTTCTCTCTTTTCTACCGTTTCTGTTTGTGGATCTCCATTATTTCTTGAGATTTCCCCCATTCTTCCAACCATATAATATAAAGGAAGATAAAAGATACTTAAGGCGTGAATTTCTGATAAGATTTTTCTACTTTCTTTCCCCATTTTTTCGGGAGTGGTCTTTTTTGCGACTTTACTCAATACATCATAAAGCATATCATAAGCATTATAAAAAGATACACAAATATAGGCGGTTACTGGAAAAAGTTGACTTTCTAAGAGACCACGTTTTGAAACTTGAAAGTCCACAAGTTCTGATGCTTTCTTAATCAATTCATTGGCTTCATTCACATTCATCTACGTTGCGCTCCGAAATTAAAATAAAGTTACATCTATAAAGACTTCTATTTTATATAAAGTTTTAAACATCTTATAAGACCCTTTGATAAAATTTAAGTATTATATAAAAAATTAAAATGTAATTAGTTTATCTCATTTCGATTTAAATTGAGGAATATTACTATGGAAAAAATCGGAGAAGGTTTTTCTTGTTCATCAAAAACAGAGGTATCTGGTGAATTAGTTTATATTAAAACCATAGAAGATGTTGTCAATTTATTTGATTCTGCTGCGGGTAAAATATGCATTGTGGACGATGCCGGAATAACAACTCTAAGCCCTATATTATCAGAATTAGTAGGGACAATTTGTACTACAGGTGGGCCAGGATCTCATTTAGCCATCGTTTCAAGGGAATTTGGCATTCCTTGTATTATGGCTATAAAGTTAAACAGAAAAAATATTTCTAGTTTGAATGGAAAGAGAGTTTTGCTTAAGCATAATGGAGAAAATAAAGGATTCATTTATTTAATTGAATAATTTTCAAATTTGATTTAACTCTTTTTAGAATTATGGAATATATAGGATTTATAGATGAAGAAACTAGCAACAGTGAGTTATATGGCAGAAAAGGTTCAACCATCATTGAAATGGCGAATATCGGGTTAAATGTCCCTCCAGGATTTATTATCAATACAAAATCATATAAATTATTCCTTCAAGAATCTAAGTTTCAAGATGAGATTTTTGAAATATTATCAAAAGAATATCATCCAAAATCTGTGATAAATATTTCAAGTAAAATAAAAGATTTATTTTTAAGTTCCAATATTCCAAAAAAAATAATAAGCGAAATAAGAAAGGCTTTTCATAAAGTTAAAGAAATTTTAGGTGAAAATCCATCATTTGCGGTTAGATCTTCAGCAAACATAGAAGATTCAGAAAATTTTTCTTTTGCAGGACAAGCTGAAAGCTTTCTTAATACTAAAAATCTTGAAGAAATTATGCTTTCAATAAGAAAATGCTGGGCATCGTTATTTTCACCTCAAGCTCTCCTCTATATTCTTCATATGAAAAAAATGGGAGTAGAGCTCTCCTTACTAGATATTGAAATTGCTGTAATCATCCAAAAAATGATTAATCCCGACGCATCTGGAGTATTATTTACCGCTAATGTTATCAACAATAATCTAGGAGAAATGATGATCAATTCAACTTGGGGTTTAGGAGATACTATCACCAATAATGCTATCATACCTGATGTGATAATTTTAAATAAAAAAAACGCGACAATTCTGACTAAAATAATCGGAGAAAAAGAAAAAAAGTCAGTACTAAATCCAGAAGGATCATCAACCATTCTAATTGATATGGACGATAATTTAAAGAAGATATGTTCCTTAAATCAATTACAACTCAATAAACTCTATCATTTGGGATTAAAACTTGAAAAATGCATGAAATATCCACAAGATATTGAATGGGCTATTGAAAATGATATTTTATATGCACTTCAATCAAGATCAATTACTACTCTTGATTCTTAATTTTTAAGTATATTAAAAGTGTTAAAAATAGAATAATAAAACAGACCATTATTTTAAAAATGCCCTTTTTCCTAAAAAGATAAAAAGCTCTCCTAATTCAAATAAGGTCAATGGGTAAACTAATTGAGCCATATCATGACGTAATTGCTGTTTATCTTTACCTGCACAAATTAATTTTTTTATGTCTTCAACATAATCATCCATATTCATAAAAAGAATTTCTATCTTTGCTGTACCTG
>CAYUTF010000033.1:28022-30558 GCA_964447495.1 uncultured archaeon | reverse complement strand
TTATTTTGAAATCAAAAGAAAAGAATGTAAAGAAAGCGAGCAGTTGATTCAAGATTTTGCAAAAATACTTTTAAATTATCATACAGCTGTTAAAGAGGATTCTTTAAATTATAATTCAACTTGACTTGTTTAAACATTTATTATAAACCCTCACTCTATTGGGGACTATGTTAGGTAAGGTATATGAAGCCAAATGACTCAGAGCTTTTTCACTTTTTCTCCTATCATTGTAAATTGTTCTTAATTGAGCTCCGCTAAATTTTAAGGGATATGATAGATAAGCTTACTTGATTTAACCAGTTTTTCAAGAACAAGTGATTGTTTCTCTGCATTTTCAGCTCCTAATAAAATTCCTTTAGAATCAAATAAGTAAACGCGATACATATCAATATATTCAGCAAGGATAGCGTATGGGATTGATGGATTTTGTTTAACCATCAGAGAGGGCAATACACCTCGTTTAAAAAGGGGTGTGTCTTTAATACGCAAGATTCGGACTTGAATCGGCTTCTTCTCTCGGTATTCTCGCTTTCCAAAATGAATAAGCTCTTTAGGTACTTTTCTTTGTCCGTCCATGCCTAATCAATCAATTTACTAAAAATACATTAATTATAGTTGGTCGCCAACGTGGCAAAATTACTAATCTCATAATTCAAAGGTTATTCAGTTTTTTTTGTTCCTTCAACTTCTTTTTTTCTAGTTTTTTCTTTTGTTTTTCTAAGTTTTTGCGTTTTTTTGCTTCTTGTTTCGCTTCTTTCTCTTTTTGCTTTCTTTCTAGTTTTAACCTTTTAACTTCCTCTTTTTCCTTCTCAATAGCTTCTCGTTCTTCTCTCTCCTTATCTAAGCGTTCCCTTTCTAATCGAAGGGCCTCTTCTTTCTCTCGTTCAATTTTTTCTAATCGCTCTTTTTCTAATTGTTCTTGTGCGAGTTTTTCCTTTTCTAGCTGAATTTGTTCGAGACGCTCTCTTTCTTTTCTTTCTCTCTCCTGTCGTTCTCTTTCAACTCTTTCCTGTTCTAACCGTTCTAATCTTTCTTTCTCTAAGCGTGCCTTTTCTAATCGTTCTCGTTCTAATCGCTCACTTTCTTCAATCTCGAAAATCCATCCATCAATTTTTCGAGCTAAATCCAGTTTTTCTTTTTCGGGTAATCCAAAACCCGGTTCTTTTTTGACGTAAATATTGGCGTATTTACTCATTTCCCAGACTTTTGCCTGATGTAATGTGGTTGCGCTCACACCCATCTGCCTCGCACTTTCTCTTGCGAGTTCGAAAGCCTGTCCGATAGAAGGCATTTCATAATTTTCTTCAATCACTATCTTTAAATATTGAAGGATCTGCTTAATATCTGCTTCGGGTGGAGGAGGTAATGATTTATGTTCAACAGTTTCCGATTTTAAAGTTTCCAATTCAAATGCTTCTGGTTCGATTTCGCGTATTTCTATGGCCCCAATATCGGTACTTTTGGTACTTTTGATAGTAAATTGCTCCAAAGCTGACAGCGGTTCTACGAGTTTAGGTAATACTTTGGGTTCTTTTTTTGCTTTTCTCGTAAATTGGATAGGCCAACTGATAAATTCATAGAGCCGATCTTCAGCCGAAGCAAAGATCGATTCTTTCGAAGGCTTTTTCGCACCTGGGCCTAGCTGTCTTGAAGCGGTTGGGGGCAAATCCGAACCGAAAAGTAAAGCTGCTTGTTCGATTATCGAGAAGAGATACATGGGATCGAACTCAAGGTTAGAATAAATGCTTTTCAAAGTTGTAATATTATCCTCAATGATATTAAGGTTTATGGAAGATATAGTTTCCTCTAAGAGTATATCTGCCGCAGGAGTAATCCCATCTAATCCTGCCGTTGGATTGAGGTAAGAAGAATTAGGTTTGGCTCTCATTTTATCAGAAACTAAGATTTGGTTATAGTAGTCCCAGTGCGAGCTTAAAATCTCATGGCCCTCGTTTGATATCTGATAAGAATCCTCCATACGTATTCGTTCCATCATCTCTAAAAATATATCTTTATTTGGGATAAACACATTTCGCATTAATGCACCCTTGATAAAAGTTAAGTGATCCTCTGATTTATTAGACAAATTAATAGGTACTTTTATCACTTTCTCTGCGATAATTACATCGCGATCTTCTTCTAAAGTGATATTGCCGGAAGTAGCCATATGATCGTACACAAAATCGGATAACACTAATCCTGTGAGGATTCTATTATCAGTTACGTATTTGCCGGACTCTAATTCAAATTTAAGAAAGTAATACCCTAAGCCAAATAAGTAATGAAGGGTTCCTTTAGAGGTTTCAATTGAATAATCATAACCACTAAAAAAGATCACACTATCGCTCTCGATTTTTGAGACGGGATGATTGACATAGGTTCCTAATGTGGGATAGCCCAATAAATCACTCCAACTAGGAATCATAAATAGCGAGTAATTAGGATACACCTTATTTTCCATTTTCAGTTTTTCAAATCGTTCTTTTTCAAGTCTTTCCTTTTCAAGCCTTTCTTTTTCCAGCCTTTCTTTTTCCAG
>CAYUTF010000033.1:0-27922 GCA_964447495.1 uncultured archaeon | reverse complement strand
CTTTTTCAAGTCTTTCCTTTTCAAGCCTTTCTTTTTCCAGCCTTTCTTTTTCCAGTTTCTCCTTTTCGAGTCTCTCCCTTTCAAGTCTTTCTTTTTCAAGGGCTTCTTTTTCAAGAAACTCTTTTTCTAACTTTTCCTTTTCCTGTTGATTTTCATTTATTTTCTCAAATCCCATAATATCAACTCCAAATGTAAATGCTATTAAAATTTTTTTATTGAATAACTGTTTCCTACTCCTTAAATATAATAAAGTGCATCATATTATAGTCTTTGGAATTCTGGAGATTCAATTTTTATAAAGATTATGAGTTATAAGTTGTACTTTCTTGTCTAAAGACTATTGAAGGGTTCAAGAATTTAAAAGATATTCGTCATTGAAAAAGTCAATTTTCAAAATTAGAAAACTAAAATTGAGATATTATATTAATTTATTCCTTTTCCTTT
The DNA here is from genome assembly GCA_964447495.1 of uncultured archaeon. GTDB lineage: Archaea > Asgardarchaeota > Lokiarchaeia > Sigyniarchaeales > SOKP01 > SOKP01. The sequence continues at coordinate 27,478 of CAYUTF010000033.1, read as the reverse complement.
CTCTCAAAGTTTTATAAATGCTCTTATTTTAGATAAATTCAAATTGCTTGAGTTTCATAATATAATTGAGATTTGAAATGCCATCGCTACAAGAAAACCCAAAAGAAGAATATGTATTCGAGTTCTACGATGAGGACTACATCAACGGACTTCGACCGGAACCGAAAGCGCCACTTGAAGAATACAACAAGATTGACTTCGAGTCCAATCTTAATGGCGAACAGTTGGATGTCGTCAACAATATCAACGGTCCAATGCTCATCATTGCTGGTGCGGGCTCTGGAAAGACGCGAACGATTGTATACGCCGTTGCGAAGTTATTATCATCGGGCGTTTACCCTAGCCAGATTATGCTCGTCACCTTTACGAATAAAGCCGCAAGCGAGATGATCAAACGCGTTGAAACTCTTTTAGGTAAGCGTCCTAAAGGCATCTGGGCGGGTACCTTCCACTCCATTGCGAACCGTTTTTTGCGAATCTACTGTAAAACACTGAATATGAAGCCTAATTACACAATTATGGACGAAGGCGATGCGAAAGCACTCATGAAGCTGGCGATAACCGATGCGGATGTATCGGAGCTTGAACAACGATTCCCGACGTCAGCCCAAGCAAAAGATATCTTGTCGTTTTCCATCAATTGTAATAAATCCATCGAAGAGGTGGTTCTATGGAAATATCTGCACTACAATGATGATGCCGTCATTGCGAAGTTGAAACAGGTCTTTAAAATTTATGGGAAAAAGAAGGAAGCGGACTCTTTGTTGGATTTTGATGATTTACTGGTGTTCTGGAATCGATTGTTAGAAGAGAGAGATGTCGCACGGATGATTGCGAAGCGCATTAAGTACGTATTGGTCGATGAGTATCAAGATACCAATTACATCCAAGATGATATTATCCACAAAATCGTGAAGAATAATCCGGAGCAAAATGTTATTGCTGTAGGGGACGATGCCCAAAGCATTTATGCGTTTCGAGGCGCGAATTTCCAAAACATTCTTCGCTTTGAGAAGCGTTATAAAAACTGTAAGCGGTATATCATAACTTATAATTACCGCAGTCGCCCCCAAATCCTTGAATTAGCCAACGACTCCATCAAACATAATAAACAGCAGTTCAAGAAAAAAATGAAGCCTACTCGACCTGATGGGCTTGTACCGTATCAGGTGAATGTGGGAAGCGAAGATGACCAAGCACGGTTTATCGCAAATCAAGTGTTAAAACTCAGAGATGATGGGTTTGCTCTTAATGAAATAGCTGTGCTATACCGAGCAGCAAGTCATTCGATTCGCATCGAAGTTGAACTCCAAGCAAAAAACATTCCCTATGAAGTACGCGCTGGAGTATCCTTTTTCGAGCGAGCACATATCAAGGATCTTTTAGCACACCTTAAAGTTATCGAAAATCCATATGATGAGGTCTCGTGGTCTCGTATTTTTGGTATTGTTGGAGGTATTGGACAAACGTCGAATAGCAAGATTCGAAAAGCCATCTTATCCACAGATGATCCCTTGAAGACCCTTCTCGATAAAGGTTTTTATACTACAAAATTAAATGGGATTCCCAAAGTTGGAGTGAAGAATCTCATGAAACACATAACATCAATCGCAGACATTACGTCCCAAGACGACCCGGCAACTATGATCAGCAGGATAACGAAAAACTTGGAGGATTATATCAAAACAAAGTACAACACTCCCGACCAAAGGCTCGAAGATTTAAATCAACTTGCCATTTATTCCCAAAAATTTGGCACCATTCAGCGATTTTTAGAAAATTTGAGTCTCAATCGGTCCACTATTGAATCCAAAACGGTAATGATGGGCTCTCAGCAAGAGGATGAGCCTCCCCTTGTACTGTCGACCATTCATCGGGCCAAAGGACTAGAATGGCGCGCAGTGTTTATTCCCATGCTCTGCGAAAATTTATTTCCGACAAGCAGAGTGGTCGGAGACAATGAGGCATATGAAGAGGAGCGGAGAGTATTTTATGTTGCGGTGACTCGAGCAAAAGACCAGCTCTACTTGATTACTCCCTCTTTTGTTCAAAAGTTTGGGAGGTTCGAAACCTCAAGGTTGTCCCAGTTTGTTGAGGAATTAGATCCAGGGGTATTTACAACCTCTTCGGTTCAATTTAAGTCTAAATCAAAGTCAAAAAAGTCTAAGTCAAAGTCTTTTAACAGCCCCTATTTCACAACTGGAGATAAAGTATGAAGAGAATTAAAATATTATCTCAATTCTTTTCTGCTCCAAAGCAGTAATAATTTCTTGACTTGTAATCCAGAAATTTGCCTTCAAATTTAGCTTTTCTAAAGAATTGAGGTTTAATATTGATTGGGGAAGGTGCTTTAGCTTGTTATTGCTCAGATTTATTACTTTAAGATATCCTAGGTTCCCAATCGAGTCTGGAAGTTCTATAAGTTGATTGGAGCTCAGATTGAGGTGCTTCAGTTTCGAAAGTAATCCAATGGATTGGGGCAATTTTTTGAGTTTATTTATCCGCATATCTAGATATTCTAAGTTGGATAAAAAGCCAATCTGTTTTAAAAGTTTTGAAATCGTATTTCTACGCAATGCTAGCTGTTTTAAAGAGGTTAGTTTCAGGAGTTCTTTTGGAAAGACATCTAAATTACAACTAAAGAGGCTGAGTCCCGTAATTTGGTCAGCTTCTTTCACATAGCCAATTGTACTTACATCAAAGTTGTCCTTTCTCGGAATTAGCTTATTTGTTAGCTTTTCTAAAGCATGAATAATACTTTTTTCAATATAATTATCTTCAACGATATCGGAAACCTCTGATTTTCCGAAAATATTTTCGATTTGAGGGAGAGGCTCGCCACATTTGGAGCAATATTTAATTTGTGGGGAACAGAGAAAGTTACAATGAGGGCATGGAATTTTGACGATCGCATGCCTCAGATGCATCTTAAGCATGTCAGACTCGTCTGGTTCGGAGTGTGTAATAAAAAGATTAAGCCAATAATATTGTGTTTTTGTCAGGAAAGCTTTTAATTTGTAATGTTCAAGTAAGGATTTGAAAAAAGCATCAGATTTTGCGTGATTTTCCAACCAAAATAACTCGTGATCAGTTAATTTTTCCATTTTCCTTTAAATTGTGAGATTAATTTGATAACATTGGAAATTTCGAATTGTTAATCTAATTAAATAATAGATTAAAAATATTTAAAAAATAGTTAATTAATGATTTAATATGAATTATTTTTTTCTGTTTCTTCAACACGTTTAACTAAGTCTTCTTTTCCGACCTTATGAAAGATTTCTTTAGCTTCATGTAATAATGGCACAATCTCTTCTTCTTTCGCTATAGCAGCTTTATTCTTATTAAGAAAAAGTGCAAAATTATACACTAATTTCCCTAAGTATTCTAAATTTGCGAGGCTTAGTTCTGCTAGATCTCTTGCCATTTGTATGGATTCGCGATATGATACATCAGCATCATCTACCCGAGCCATCTTGTCTAATAATTCTGTTAATTGGCTCGATACTCTTAAGACGCGGAATTTCATTTCAGAAGTTTGTTCCAACCCTTTAAAAAGGTGTAAGGTTTCTTTATATTTTGATTCTGCTTTCTCATACTTTTCTGGAGGGCCATATAAATGTAAAGATGCTGCGAGAAAAAATTTATATTCTCCTAAATTTGGTAGTAATCCGGGATTTTTCTTACTTTCTGCATCATAAATAGCAATAGCATCTTCAAGTAAAGGTTCAATTTCAGATATTTTTTCTGTTTTACCTTGCTTGAGTTGTAAATTCAGAGTTCTAGCGAGCTTATATTCAATTTGAGCGATGTAAAGCAATGCATTTGGTACTTTATCCATAATCTTTCTCAATGTAGCTAAAGCTTCTTTTAAAAGTACTTCCGCTTCGTTTATATTTTCCAAACTTCCTATTGTGGTTAGAATATCGGCGATTTTTACCGCAATATTTACGAAATCATAATCAGGGTTGGCAGACAAACTAGGTGTGGATTTTAGCATCGTTAAGACTTCTCGATACAAAATCTCAGCTTGAATGAATTTATCTTTATTTCTGAATTGAGCAGATAATTCCGCTAGAGCAAATAAAGTTTTTAGTAATTCCGCTTTAACTTCGGGGAAATCGGGGGCAAATTTCCTTTGAATATTCAATGCTAACTTAAAGTGGTCTTCTGCCTCTATTAAACTTTCTTTAGTTCTTAAATTGGTTAAAATGAAAGCCAATCCGAACTCTAGTCGTGCAAAAAAGGCTTGAAAATGAGGATCTTCGACCATATGGGTTTTCGCATAAGCCAATGCTTCCCGTAGTACCAGTTCTGCATCGTTATATTTCTGCTTCCCTCCGATGGTTAATAAAATATTAGCCAATTTATATGAAGTGTCCATGACAGGAACTTCCATGGCTTTCATACTACTTAGTTTTTTTAACCGAGCGAGCGCATCCCTACATAATGCTTCTGCTTCAAGTAATTTTTCTTTATTATTCAATCTTAGATAAAGATCAACTAAAGCAGTTTGAGTTTTGTATAAGTTTATTTCTGCATTTGAGATTGTAGTTATATTTTCATTATAGATTGTTATAGCTTCGAGTAAGTACTTCTCTGTATCATTCATTTTAAGAGGATCACCTAATCTCAATAATAGGGATGACAGATTCAATAAGATCAATGCATAATCTCCTTTTTTTAGGGGCATATCCTTAATCCATTTTTTATAGATGTCTAAAGCATTTTTGTAGAGTAGCTCCGCTTCATTTTCTTTTTCAGGGTTATTAAGCCTGCTTAATAAGTCAGCTAAAACACCCAATGTGCGCGCAATATTTGTTTCAGCAGCGGGATTGTGCTTAACGAGTTCTCGATTTATTTCAAGGGTATCACGCAGCAAATTTTCTGCTTCAGCAAATCGCTGTGCTCCTCCGAGTCTGATTAGGATATGGGATAGATCTGTTGCTGCTCCTGTAATGTCTATCTTAATTCCGTGGCTAGTTTTAAGTAATTCTTTTTGAATTGATAATGCTTCTCGATAACTTTTTTCAGCTTCAGTAAGATATTTTGGCTCTTCCATGATTCTTAAGACACCTCCTAAGCTTGCTAAAGCGATTGAAAGATTAAATTGTTCTGCTTTTGATTCTTGAGTAAGAGAGCGTTTAATTTCGATGGATTCCCTCAATAACGATTCTGCGGCTCTATAAGATTGGATTGAAGCTTTACTTCCCAGAAAATTAGCATAATAAAGCATAATTTGGGACTGAGGTCCGCAGATAAGAGGATTGGATTCCACTAAAGCTTTAGTTGTTTTAAGAGCATCTTGATACAGCATAACAATTTCATTATCCAAATCTGCTCGGCCAAGATTATTTAAAAAATTGGCATACGTCATTTTTGTCAATGCGAGATTGATTTGTAATTCGGGAATGGTACTTATCATTTCTTCCTGTATTTTTATTGCTTCCTTGTATAATGCCATAGCTTCTGCGAGATTTTTCTCTCCTCCTTTTGCAATTATTAATTCTGCAAGAGTGATATTCATTGATGCGATACCTAACCATACTCTTGGCAGGTATTGAGCTTCTTGTTTCATTATAGTAATGATGTATCGATAGAGGCGCTCAGATTCTTCCAATTTGTCTGCTCCTCCTATTAATAGTAATACTTGAGCTAGGGTCAAAGAGGATTGGATATTTAGTCTTGAAGTAGAGACTCCCATTTCTTCTATCTTCTTGGCTATAGTCATTGCTTGGCGAAGCAATGATTCAGCTTCACTTAATTTTTCTATATCCCCATAATCTCTTATAAATGTAGCTAATTGAATTAAGGAATAAGCAAGACCTTCTAATGAGGAAGGCATCTTATCTGAAATATCTTGAAATATCGTTAATGCTTCTCTTTGGAGTGCTTCAGCTTCATCAAAATAAGCCTCTCCTTTCATTCTTAAATGGATGGCTAACGAATATAAAGAATAAGCTAGGCTTCTCCGCATATTTGGTTGTGTTTTAATAAGTTCTCTTTGAATGCTTATGGCCTCTCGATACATCTGTTCAATTTCTAGATATGTATCCTGTTTTCTTTGAAGCGTCAAGATATTTGCATATTCGGTTAATGATTGTACTAAAGCCGCTTTTGCTCCAGGAATAATAGTAGCCATTTCTCTATGAATCCTTAACGCTTCTCTGCATAATGATTCAATTTCGGGCATGTTTTCTGCCTTACCATATTTTTGTAGCAACTTTGATAAAGAGAGCATTGAGCGAGCTAAAGCAAATTGTGCTCGGGGATCCATTTCAGCTAACTTCTTATTTATCGCATACGAATCTCGAATTAATAGTTCAGCTTCTTTTAGATTAGCTTCGCCTTGAAAGCTTAATAAAAGATTCGCTAGTGAATCAGCAGTTTTAGCAATTTCCCCTTGGTCTTCATTGGCATCCCCCAAATATTTTTGTTTCATTTTTAATACAGTTCTTAAGAGGTTTTCTGTTTCGACTAAATTTGTTTTCCCTCCTATATTCATTAAAAGTAAAGCTAGTGCTTCTGATGCTTGTATCATATTCTTTCGAGATAAGGTACTCAATTCAGGAAGCTTTTCGTAATGTTCCAGAATTCGTCTATAAATTCGTTCTGCTAGATTATTATTTTCGGAACCTCCAAATCTCGCGAGATTTTCGGCAAATAAAAGAAGCATCCCTATATCATGCGAAGTTATAAGTTCACTTGTATAAACAGCTCTAATCCATCTTGTAGGATCTTCTAAAAAGCCAGACCATTGAAAGAATATGCATATTGCTGGCGTTAGCTTTTGTAATTTAAGATGATCGGATTTCTCAGCCATATTAGCACAAGCAGAAATATTTCCATATTCCTCTAATAGAAAGGTTGCATTTGATGGTTTGAAGACCCCTTCTTTCAGTTGATCCCGAAACAGCTTTATCTCATTTGCATAAAAATCAATCGCTTTCAATAACGTTTGTTGCGTTAATTCATTTGATGACAAGCTTTGCCTTATAGACTCAATACTACGATATCTTCCACCCGATCTTGTAATTAAACCACTTTTCAATGCAAAAGATAGTAACTCTGTAAAATTCTCGCCAACTACAAATCTAGCCATTTCCGCAGACAATCCTGAAGGGAAAGCTAGTGCTATTTGTAACGCCTGGCGTGAATCTTCGGGTAAGAGATCAAAAGTTGTATTTATTACTGCTTTAGATGCTTTTTCTGGATCTTCTAATAAGCTCTTAAAAAGAGCCTCTTTTCCCTCATCGGATAATTTACCTGCTCGTCGCCCTAGAATTCTAATAGAACCAGGGTTTGCAGAAAGACGATTCAGAACCTTTACTCCTATTTCTGAAATTGATTTTGCCTTCGATTCTAATATAAAGAGTTCCCGAGCTTCTTCATAATGTAAAGGTTCTAATTGAATGGTTATTATTTTATTGCCATCTCCAATTTGGGATTTCATTTCCTCGCTAAGAGCGGTTCTTGAAGTAATCATAAGTGCTCCATGAGTTTCTAATTTATTTATTAATTGGATCAAGGTCTTAACAAATTCAGTGCGAATGGGTTCTACTTGATTTAATGGGTCTTCAACATTATCAATAATAATTATAGGTTGCCGAGATACAATCTCATCGAAGATTTCCTCTTTATCGGTTTTTTCCTCAGATAATCCTAGAGCATCTCTAATACCATAAATAAGTGAATTTGAACCCTTCTTATTAATTAAATCTACGAAAATAGAAGTATTATACGTATTACTAGACCCTTCCTCTTGTCGTATATTTTGAGCAGCAGCTCTCGCTAGCTGAGTTTTTCCTATACCCGCAGGTCCAAGTATTTCAATTACAACCGATTGTTTTTCAAGTAAAGCTTTGGTTATTTGATTTATTTCATCGACTCTTCCTTGAAATCCTGATTCGGGAGCAGGAATAAAATCTTTTGAATCTAATAGCGCTAAAAACGCATCGACTGCCGAATGAGCAGATATTCCCATCCCAACTGTATACGGAATCACGCGAACGCCTATACGGCGAAGTTGTTTTTGGAGTTCAAACTCCGCATCTGGTAAAAGAGCATATACTTCTAATTCATCCACATAATTTCTGTGCAGATATTCCAAATTTTTTAAAATATACGTATCAGTAATCGAATACCCAACGAAAATTATAGCCCATCTTAAAAATATTTGTTTAAGAACATCTTGATAGGTCGTATCACTTTCGAGCGATTTGTATTGCTCTTTTGTAAATACAATGAGATCAGATTTATTTGGATCCCCATGAATCTTAAATAAAAATTTTTTCTGTTGAAGCCTTTTTATTAAATCTTTATAGTCTCGATATAAGACTTCATCAGGAGTGAATCCACAATAATCTTCTAACACAGTATCAAAATTAGTAGTCACCAAACCAGGTAAATCGTCTCGGAGTTCAGAAACGGCTTTAAATCTTTCGGGCATATCCCCAGATATTTCTGGTTTGAGTGCTTCTTGAAGAAAATTCATAAAAACTTGAGTATCCCCTGAAACTCTCATTAATTCAGAAGCAATATAAGATAATTCTTCGAAATCAGTGTTCCAATCTAATAGCTTTATTCTTTCAGTTAAAGTATCGGGACAATTAATCTTTTCAGAAATCTTTTTCAATAAACCTCTCCAAGAGGGAACTCCTAATGCTGCGCTAACACCCGCTCCAAAAAAGGGTAAAAGCGCTCTAGACTTTTTCGCTCTAAACAGTTCTTCGGGAACAGTCACTTTCAATAATAGTACACCTTTGAGAAAAATCGAAAAATTTTATTATTTTATTTTGCTTATCAATAATTTACTATTAATCATTTTTTCATAAAAACAGTTCTTATTTTAAATCTTTATAATTATGTCCATTTTTAGCCTTTTTTTATTTTAAAGATACCACAGTGGTGTTTGGTCCTGGTAATAAAGCGCCAGCTGATTATCTTTATGCTACGAGATAAAAAGATGTTAAAGAGTATCATGGTATTACAGATATATTATTAAATATGGATTCATCCTCAAAATTTGATTCTGACCATTTAGCTGTAATATTAATCATAAATTTCTACTAATGAATTATCATTCTTTTAGTACAAAGCTATTAATCTTGAAAGATTATTACTAGTTGAGATTAAAATTTGATGATTAATATGGGAATTTTTGACGATAACACACGAACGAAGGAAAAATTTAAAGATGTTCTAAAAAAGGAAAAAACGGTAATGACGGAATGTGAATACTGCGGTAAACATATTGTAAGAAATACATGGAACAAGAAATATCGCCTTATTAATATATGTCAGGAACCACCAAAGCGATTTTTCTGTTCCAGTGAATGCAAATTAAAATGGATTTTTAAAATTGAAAAAGAACCCTTAATCTGATTGAGGGTTTTAGTTATGAGTTTATAAGCACTTTTAAGGTAATACTTCTCTTTTTTGAAACTCTTTAGTAACCTTTTGATTTTCTCTCCAAAAAGTCACTTTTAGATTAAGGGAAAAGTTATGTCTAAGAAAGCATAATCAAAATATTATAGCACCTAGGAAAAAAGTTTTATCCCTAAAAAAATTTAAACGCTTTCACTTTTTCTTCTTAAGATGCGCCAATTTAACCCTATTAAAAAAAAAAGAACCACGATATTTTTTAGCATAATTTGGAAGTGTATTTTTCATAATACCAAGATTTATTATCTTTAAAAATATATATTACATACTTGAATAGAGAAATCTCAAAGTTTCAAGTATAAAATTAAAATTTGGTGAAATAATGTCGAATAGAAGTTTTGGCAATAGAACGATGCACAAAGCTACCTGTGCCGATTGCGGTAACGAGTGCGAAGTTCCATTTGAGCCTAAGGAAGGAAGGCCTGTTTATTGTCGAGAGTGTTATAGAAAGCATAGAAGGTAAGTAATTCTATTTTTTCTCAGTTTTGGTTGCGACCAAAAATGTATTTTCGAAGATATTGAGTAATGCGTTAATTTTTTATTTTTTTATTTTTTAATATCTAATCAGTTAAATTCTACTTATAGAGAAATTTGAAATTCCGGGATTGGAGCTTGATTTTCTGCTTAATTTAAATCCCTCGCGATCCATTTCTTTGAGAAAGCCATCTGATTCTATATAGTTTTTTAACACATGCTTCCCATGATAGCCATGAATGATGCTAATCTCTTGAATTCCTTTGGCCTTACACACTTCTAAGCAGTATGAAATCTCATCAAGCGCTTCTCTTAGTTCAAAGCCATGCAGATTTATTTCCATCTTGCTCCCATATTATTTATCTATTCTAAATTTTTAAGTTTTTATCTTTTTTAATAACCTTCTTAATAAAAGGTAAGTAATACCAATATCAATTACAACTGGATTTGAAGTGAATATATAACCGATAGCACCTATACCGATTAGTCCAATTAATCAAAAAAAAAAATAGAAAAAGTGGATTCAATCTTCCATCTGTCTCAATTCTCTGCGCAGAATTTTACCCACTAAGGTTTTCGGGAGTTCCTCGATAACTTCAATGATTCGTGGATACTTATAGGGGCTAATATTTTCTTTACACCATTCCATTAAATCCTCTTTGGTAACTTTGCCTTTATAATCTTCTTTTATAGATACATACGCTTTTATGGTTTCGCCAGTACCATCGGGATGAGGTACGCCTATGACGCCGACTTCCCTAATGGCATCATTCTGATACATGAGATTTTCCACTTCTGCGGGGAAAACTCCATGTCCTTTATACTTAATCATATCGCGTTTTCGATCTTTTATCATCACATATCCATCCTTATCGATACAACCAATATCAGCAGTATATAACCAAGTTCTTCCTTGATCATCTTTTCTTAGTGCATATTTACTCTCTTCTTCCTTCCCTAAATAACCAGGAGTGATTTGTGGACCAAAAGCACAAATTTCTCCAAAATATTCAGGATTACCAGTACTCTCATCATCGGGGCATTGAGGAACGGGAGTTTTACCATTATTGATATCAACGATTTTTACAAGTGTATCGGATAAGGGGAACCCTACAGTGTTGACTTTAAAATTATGGAAGGGACCACAGCACAGATTTGGGCTAGTTTCGCTCAACCCATAGCCTTCAATAATAAGTGCACCGGTAATTTCCTCAAACTTTCGCTTGACTTCTTCTGGAAGGGATGCACCTCCACTCACACATGCTTTTAGCGTGGTTAACTTACCTTTAAATTTTGTAGAATTGGGGTCTTGATTAATCAAATTCCAAAGAGTAGGGACTCCAGGGATATAGGTCGCTTCCTCTTTCATTAAAACATCTAAAATCTTTGATTTTTTCTCAGGAGGTTGGGCAAATAAGATTAATTTATACCCAAGCGAGATTCCAAGACTCATTCCCGTTGATATGCCAAACACATGAGCAAAAGGGACTACAAGTCCGGCTCCACCTTTCCCGTGAAGTTCTCTTGTTTCAGTTAATTGATTTTCTATCCATTCTCGGGCTTGTTCGGCGTTGGATGACATATTGAAATGAGTTAACATTACACCTTTCGGGATGCCAGTAGTCCCCCCTGTATAAATTAACGTAGCAACATCCTTTTTTGGATCAATCTTAACTTCGGGTAAATTTATCAAAGCTCCTCTTTTAAGAACATCTTGAAACCTAAGAAAATCGATATTTCCTACCTTTGTGGGCCACTTTTTCATCCTGGGAACTTTTCCTAACGCTTTTCCTAACACTGCCTTAATTTTAGGTAAATATTCTCCCACTCCCGTTAAAATGACGTGTTTTAAGGTGGGCATTTTGCTTAAATCTTTTTCATGCAGATGCTCTTCGTATAAAGCATCAAGCATAATTAAAGCCACACTTTTTGAGTCATTAATCTGATGTACAATCTCAACAAAACGATGAAGTGGAATAATTGGGTTTGCTGTTGCCCCAAGACGCTGTAGCGCATAAAAAACGATAACAAATTGAGGAACGTTTGGTAAATCAATTCCAACGATATCTCCTTTTTTAATACCTAATTTTGAGAGTCCTGTGGCAAACTGGTCCACTAATGTATTCAATTCTTCATAAGTTAACCGAAAACCTTCAAAAAAGATGGCTTGTGAATTTGGGTACTGCTTGGTGCTATTCCGAAGGATATCACCTAAAGAAATCACTTGATAGGCAATATGTTTGGGCACATCTTTAGGCCAGAATTTGTACCAAGGGGTTGGTATATCATCATTCATTTTTTTTTACCTTCTTTTTTTCAATATAAATAATCTATATTGTTTTGAATGACTATTTAAAATTTATTTAAAAAAATTCGAATCATAAAATCTGAGATTTAGTAAAATTCTTATGCTATGGATTATGATTTAAGACTCCTTTAATGCTAAATTTCATTTTATAATTGTAGTGAGTTAGATGTATTTTAAGGAAGAGAAAGGGAACTTAATATTATTTTTTATTATCAATCACATTTTTAGTTTCATGTGTAAGGTGTGGGATAATAAAGCTTTCAAGAAGATAATTTTGTTTACGGTAAAAAGCATAGTTGCTTTGAAGTTATATTTGATTGAGAGAAAGTATAAATTTTTACTAAATGGTTAATTTTTTTTATTAAAATAAAAGAGAGTTTCAAGTATATAAGAAAGTGATAATTATGGCATTTACAGTTGAACTCATTTTTGCTTATATGGTTTTGATCCCATTTGTAACATTCAATCTATTTTTTTTGTTTGGTATTTTCTTTCAGGGGAGAGTCTCAAAACTTCTTCATAAGATCATAAAACCAAATGAAGAGATGAAGGATTCTCATAATATAAATCTTAGAATTATTCATATAGTTATTTGGATTGTCGTGGGACTGCTTTATCTATTTTCTTTAAACAATCCACTCTCTATAAGTGGTCTTATGGTGTTTTTAGCATTTCGCAGCGGAGCGGGTCTTAGTAGACGTTTCATTTTTGGAATCCATGATATAAGAATAATGAAAAATCATTTGCCAGACAATAAGGGTGCTGATATAGCCTCATTTATAGTAAAATTTGGAATTTTTATTGAATTCTTATTTGTACTCACATGGGGAATATTATACCAATATCTCAGTGTGTCTGTTAACTCTTTATTTGGAATTGAAGTGAATATTTTAACTCTATTTCTATGGCTTGCGGGATTAATTTATGGAGTTCTTCTATCAGTAATTCAAAGCATCGTGTCCAAGCAAATTTTGCTTAAGAACGAGATGGGCATTGCACTTATGCTTTCTGGGCAAATAATAAAAGATAAGGTTGAAGAAAAGAAAAAAATGTGAAAAAGATCTTTAGGTAATAATCATGAAATAAAGCAATATCATGTACTATCAAGAGAAGAGGCAATTAAAGGTAATAAATTATTACTTCATTTTTTTTAAAATTAAATCATAGATTTCATCGGTGTTTTTTTTAAAATCAAAAGGATCGAATTTTACTCCTAATCGAGTCTTTAGAAGCGGTGGTATATGATCAGGATCATTAAAGATGGGAATGATTGGTTTTCCCATAAAGTCAGCTGCAGTCCACTCCTTTTCTACTGGTTCAGATAGTAAGGCGTTTGGAGAACAAAATAAGAGCATAACATCACACTTTCCAAGATTATCATTCATATATTTGATAATATTGTCTTTCATGTGCTCTTGCCAATATAAAACGTCAGTTATTTCTTCATGTTTTGTTAAAGCTTCGGAGAGTTCTCTAACTTTGAAGATTTCAGCATCTTTTGTTGCATAGCTAACAAAAACTAAGAAATCTTGTTCTTTTGCTGGTACTATCCCTTTATCTTTAGGAGCATATTCAATCTGAATTTCTCTTTGATCCTTTTTTGACACTACAGCTGCAAACAGTCTCTTTTGAGCATCTTTCTTAAGTTTATGTTCCACAATTTCATTTATAATTATCATAACAGTTATTACTATACCATATATTGCTATATTAATATATTGCTCTGTAATTACACTGAAAATAATTAGAATACTTAACGGAATAATCACAGCCGCTCCAATGATATCAACTAATACTTTAATCCATTTTTCTTTTGAATTGTAATGTCTAAACTTTACTTTAAAATCTTTAGATTTAAAAGGTAAGAGTTCTTTAGTATTTCTACTTTTCTGAGACGTTTTTCGTATCACTTAGAGTTTATCAATATAAGTATATTCTAGAATAGGATTTCATTGGAATATAAAACTTACATATTTGTTAAGACAGATTATTGCTAATTTATTATTGAACTATTATTAAGATATATTATGCATCAAAAAAGAGTCGAACTGTTAAAGAAAGACTTCGTTCAAGGATTTCCAGCATTTTGTGGCTTTACAGTGGATCGAATAGAACACGGAGCATTCCAATCTCGCATTAAAGTCCGTACTGAACATAAGCAGCAAGATGGTTTCGTTCATGCCGGTGTTCTCGCTACGCTTGCTGATCATACCGCAGGATATTCAGCGTATACAATTGTTCCAGAAGATATGCGAATTCTCACCATTGAATTTAAGATAAATTATTTCAAACCAGCAGTTGGTAAAGAAATTGTATGCAAATCGAAAGTAATTAGCTCGGGTAAAAAAATAATAGTTGCAGAGTCGGAAATATATGATTTAGTTGATAATAATGAACGATTAATTTCAAAAGCTTTAGTCACCTTGACAGCAGTGCCGATGAGCAAAATAGTTTAAAACGTAAATTTGAATTAAAAGAATTTTCTATTGTTGTATGGTGAAATCTAAAAATGGAAAGGGTTGTAATCTTTATAGATAATAGCAATATTTTCAAGGGGTTTCAGAAATTTAAGATAAAAGCAGACTATGAGAAGTTGAAGATTTTAGTAACTCAAAACCGCAAATTAGGGGGTATTTTCCTATATGAAGGTGCGATTTATCCCTTAAGCCCACAGAAAAGCAATTGGTATGAGGAATTAAAAAATCGGAGTGGATATATCATAAAGATAACTTTTGATAAGATAATTACGGGCGGAGCCATTGAAAAGAAGGTTGATATTAATATAGCACTAGATATCATCTCGCTTGCTTATGAAAATGCTTATGATACCGCAATTTTAGTTTCGGGAGATGGAGATTTTGTGCCAGTTGTAGCTAAAGTAAAAGAATTGGGCAAGGCAGTAGAAGTCTGGGCTTTCAAATATTCTTTAGCGAATGCACTATCGGAGGTCATAGGACAGGAAAATGTCTATTATTTGGATGATGTATTAGGGAAATTAAAAATTTAAGTTTATTATTTCTCTTTAAACTATCCAATTTGCACACATCTCATGGAAACAGATCCATGCTGGAATCCTTCATGAACAAATTTAACAGGTTCATCCTTTTCTTGTAATGCTAGGACATAAATTAATGGGAGGTAATGATCCCAGGTTGGGATACCGAATTTAGCAATATTACCCATCTTTTCGAAGTTTATTAAATCATTGTGATTATACTCTAATATATTTTGTTTTACAGCCTGATCGAGTTGGTATGCCCAATCCATTACGGGGGCATCTATTTCGTAATCGATGATTCCAAGATTATGGACGATATTGCCACTTCCGATAATTAAAACACCTTGTTCGCGAAGAAATGCCAAATTTTTAGCTAATTGATAATGATATTTAATTGGTTTTAAATCCCAACGATTAAAGCCATAATCTAAACTTAGTTCCAAGACGGGAATATTAGCATTGGGATATATATGTTTAAGGATTGACCAAGAAGCATGATCATATCCCCACTTATCGTCACTCACGATTCCATACGATTTAAGTGTAGTAGATATCTGGGTAGCTAATTCCGGCAATCCTGGACTTGGATATTCGATCATATAGAGTTCCTTGGGGAAGCCATAGAAATCATAAATCGTTTTGGGTTTTTTCGCACTCAATATTTTAGTTCCTGTAGTTAGCCAATGTGCCGAAACAACCAATATGGCTGTTGGTGTGGGTAATATATTTCCCAGATGTTTCATATCTCGAGTAAACTTATTATCTGAAATAATGTTCATAGGAGAACCATGCCCTATAAATAGCACAGGCATTTTTAATTCTTGTTTTTCAGATTGATTCATAAGTAAAAGAAGAGAACTCAGTTATTTTATCTTTGTTCTTATAAAGTATAGCTTAGATTACTACAATGACCTATTTCTCATATAATCAAATGCTAACAATTAAAAAGATCAAAAAAGCTGGTTTGAAAATCAATTAAAGGATCAATGAAAGCAAAGTAGTCTTGGAAAGTCCTAATGGTCATCTGCTACATATTTAGTATTATATATAGAACATAATTTTAAAATGTAATTTTGTCAGTAGAGGAGAGATTCTCAATTCCATATACTTTTAGAATCCTAATATCCATAAAAACAAGGAACGCACTGACAATTATAATCGCAGTTATGGATATTTGATGAGAGGTAACTAGATCATAGCAAATATGGAATATAATAACCATCAACACACTCCCTTTAGATTGATTAAAGAGATAAGTAAATATGATTGAACCTGTTAACATCAAAGGAAACATAAGGATAAGGGCAAAGAATAGATCATATCTGTAGAAAAAAGTCGGAAAATGCCAAAACCACCAAATGACAGTCAGTATGAGGGTAGAGATAAGGGCATTATATTTTTGTTGTAGAGCAGGTAAAAGATAGCCACGCCATCCAAATTCTTCAAAAAAACCATAGCAAAGGCTTGGTAAAATGAAGATGATAAACGTTATTAAGCTCGTTATATTATTCTCTTGAAAGAATGAAAATAAGTTGAAAACCCCAAATAAAGATTCTAAAATAAGGACGATGAATAATAGTATTAATGGGGAAAAGGCAAAGAGAAGAATATTTCTCCCGGGGTATTTTAGAGTACGTTCTTTTAACAATTTAAGTCCATCCCTTTGTTTTAAAAGATAGAGTGCAATGATACCTCCTATGGTAGGACCGAGTGATCCTAAAGCATGCCATAGCTCTCTTTGAACTAAGCCTAAATCTGTATAAACCGCACTTAATGGAAAAAGAATCGCCCAAGTTACTGAATAGGACACAATTATATAAATAAGTAATATAAATCGACTTTTTTTCTGATTACTTTCCATTAAATATCACAATCAAAGAACTTTTGTGATGAAATTACTACTCGATATTATATCCTTATATTTACTATTTAAAATATCTTGTACTAATGAATTATTATTTTATTATTTATTCTGCAGATTCTCAACGACTTTTTTATATTTTTCATGAATTAAGGTTTTATCAAAATCCCAGAATTCTTCAAGCATTTTGTCCTGTTCTTCTTTAGTGAAGTAGTTCATTACAGGGATAAAAAAATGTTTATCTTCCTTTTCAATATGCTGTGGATAAAACTCAGTTAATTCGCTCATTAAATCAATAATGTTATCTATTACCTTCACATTACCCTTAACATATTGATTTTTCGCATCAACTAATTTACCGACCGTACTTCGCGCCCATTTATGTTCTTCTACAAGTTCCTCCATAATCTTAGTATGATTAGGGGAAATCTCTTTTTCTTCAAGATCTCGAAAAAGAATATCTTCCTCTTTTCCGTGGTGGGTTCTATCTGCGTACATCCTGATAAAATCCACCGCAATATCAATGAAAAGGGGGTTAGCTTTGCCATATTGTTTCATTTTGGCAATCTCCTCATTTATGAGGACAATCATTTTTTCAATTAACCGATGTTCAATCATTAAAGGTCCAATTGGCATCAATTTAGCAGTTCACCTTATATTATAATTAAACAAGACAAATAGTAATAGAAGGTTAATAAAGCTAATTTCGAACATGTTGCATAATTTAAGAGATAAAACATATTAATTTATAGTAAGTAGTTTTATAACACTAGATTTCAACATTTTTGGAAATATCAGAACATGGATGAAGATTTCGATGTTATTGTAGTTGGTGCGGGATTTGGGGGTCCAGTTGCGGCCAAGATATGTGCTGAGGCGGGACTGAAGACCCTAATGCTTGAAAGATCCCAAAGTGTAGGAGATAAAGTAATTTCTGGCTTAACCATCCCGTTTTATGGATTCTTATTTGGACCCAAATTTATTCAAGAGGGAAATCCTCCAATTGAGCGACCTTCAGATGGCATAATCAATTACATCATTAAAGATATTGATAAAGGGGATATTGAAATTGATAAATCTTTACGAGTGCCTAAACCGTTTTCGCCTATAATCGCTTTTGGGTATAATGCCTATTGTAAACCTTTTTGTGAATGGGAGGTTAATCAGGCGGTTGATGCAGGAGTTATATTGAAAAAGTCCACAACCGCAATAGATGTAATTAAAGCAGAAAATCGTATTAAAGGGATAATAACCGATAAAGGAGAAAGGATAAATTGTAAAATTGTAATTGATGCGGAAGGTTCAAAAGGATTACTCGCGATAAAAGCGGGAATACGAAAAAAGTATCGCCCTGAGACTATATCATTGGCAGATACTTATGATTATGTCATGCCAAAAGAAATAATTGACAAAGTGTTTGGCTATTCCGTGAAGATGTGTTGGGGGTGGGATGAACAGAGGATAGCACCTCCGCTTGGGCATGGTAACGGTTTAATGGTATGGCCGTATCGAAATTCTCTTCATTTTATGCAGGATCAATGTCTAAGAATAAATGATAATCATGTCCCTAATTTAAATAAGCTCTTTAAAGTATACCATCGTAATATTACTGACAAATTAGCATGGTGGAAAAATTTAGTAGAACCTCATATAAAATTGCGAGCAAGGATGTGGGCGGGGTTCGAAATCTATGTTGGTTTGGATAAAGAGTTGCGTGATATGCCAAATCATGCAGCAGGTATGCTGCTAATAGGGGACGCGGCAGGACTTGAAAGCACAGAATTATGTGATGGTGTTCCTGCTGCTTGGTTTTCAGCGGAGATAGCGGCTAATATTGCAATTGAAGCAATAAAAGCTAATGATACTTCAATCTCATTTTTAAGAAGATATGATAAAAAAATTAAACAACACCCAATAATACAATGGTCGATTTCGGGAAGAAATCGATTTGATTTGCGGAATGCTCAAGAAGAACATGATTTAAAAAAGCTTAAACAATACATTCATAATGGATGGGGTTTAGGCGCATTGACTCATTTTATGAACCCCTTTTTTCAAATCCTTCTTTCATATGTAAATAATGATCCAGTAATAATAACTAAATGGATTAAAATGTTTTTCAGGTATTATCAAAACTGGATATATGAGAATTATGACTATTCTGGGAAACGAGTAATTAGAACTAATAGCTCAAAAAAACTGAGAAAAGTAGAAATGAAATTCTTAAGGTATATGGGTATATTAGAAACAATTCTCAGATCACTTAGTAAGAAGAAGAAACTGCTGACTATTATAGTAATTCCTTTATCAAAATCGCTAAATACCATTATGAGAAAAGCGCTCCCAGTTGTTGAACCAATTTATTTAATTATTTTAAGGTTGCTTAACCCTATTTTAAATCGATTTAGTAGAAATATTTTAAAATTTGTTAAGTATGCTAATCCTATTATATTCCAAAATCAAAAAAGAGGGTTTTAAGGATGGTTAAGAATTTAAAGAACTTCCCAGGTGTTGAGTGGGTTAAGGGAACGGGAGATTTCATAAAGATTGATGAAAAGAAATGTATAGGATGCATGAACTGTGTAAAAGTATGCTTAGCAGGATGTTTTGAAATGGTAGAAAAAAAGGCAAGGGTTAAGAGCTTAGAAAATTGTATGGAGTGCGCATCTTGCTGGTATGTCTGTGAGGAAGAGGCAATTATCTTCACATGGCCTTTAGGAGGCACGGGTTACCGAAATGATTGGGGTTAATACTACGGATAGTTATATTATTTAAATTTTTATAATTTCCCAAAGCTTTTTTTCAAAAAAAAATAAGAAAAGATAAGAGAGTTAATAACCATTATTTTAAGTAAATCTTTTTTATAATGGATTGAAGTTCTTCACGATCATTATAATAAAATATGTCTTCACCAGCAGAAAAAAAGGGTTTTAATAATCCTCCTTTTTTAAGCATATGAGTCATATCGATATTCTTTAGAACGAATACCTTTGTTTTATTATAAAATTCAGGAAACGCTACAATTATACCCATTTCGATCATCTGCCCGCCTTTATCGTGTTCAAGCACCATTATAATCTCATCAGAAAATTTAGCGATTAAATCAAACTTAAAGATCAAATTTTCGCTGTGTGTACGCCGAAATTCTTTTTCGAAAAAACTTACAGTATTATTACGACTATTTAGAATTTCCTTTGTCTTAACCAAACTAGGGAAATTCTCCTCATTGTAAGACCCACAGATAAAAATCTTATATTTTAAGAGATCATAGATTGAAAACACATTCGTGAATTCATTTAAAAATTCTTCCCATGTCTCTTCATGTGAATGTTCCATATAAATCCTAGAATTAATTTAATTAGGTTTAAAATTCATTCATATAATAAATTCTTATATTGCAACTTAATTTGACTCAATGATGATTGAGTTAAATATAAATATCCCAATTGATTATTACTTCATGAGGATTAAAAACTTATCAAATAAAAAACCAAGGGGTGAGAAAGTTTGGAAACACCTAAAAAATTTGAAAAAATGAGAAAAGATTTAGAAATTATATCCGAAAAAACGCGATACAAGATATTGCTTACATTATTAGCGAGTAAAGAAAAATTATCATTTAGCCAACTAAAAGAGTTACTTCCTTCAATACCAGATAATAGCTTAAATTATCATCTTAATGTGTTAAAGGAGCAGGATTTTATAAAAAATGAAAAAAGAACGGATTATAAACGTTCAGAACCGCGGTCATTTTACTCATTAAGTAAACGTGCAATCAGCTTACTTGATGATCTTGGGCTAACTAAAGTTAAAGAAGAGTTTCAAGTATTATTTAAACAAATGACCTAATAGGACACAATTCAATTATTATGCAATTTTAAATACTATGAAGTTCTTATAGAAGTTAATTACTAAATAGTTTACAATGGAGATTTTTGACTCAATAGTGTAAATATGATTATCGCTATAATAAATTTTAGTGTCTTTATCATCTCTTGTCTAATAATGAGTTATGTATACACTCTGAGTATCCAACCAGTAAAGAGAGCAGAGAAATATGGCGACAAAGCATGGAGAGATTGTAAAAAATTTCGAAGTATCGGCGGGTTTTTTGAATTAATTTCAGTAATTAATTTAATACTTTGGATCTGGTTTCCATTGCCTTTGGTAGACACATGCATAATTAGTTCTAATATCTGGATCGGAATTATCATCGCAATCTGTATTACTGTTCCCTGTTGTACTATAATGTATTTGGGAATAAAAGCTGCTGGCTCGGAAACTCTTAGTCCATCAAAATATACTGAAATGTACGGAGGAATTTATAGCCATATTCGACATCCTCAAACATTAGGAGAATTTCCTCTTTTTATCGCCATTAGTTTTGCGATTAATTCATGGTTTTTAGTAATATTTTCAGCAATATTTATTATAATCTATATTCCAATTATGATTCACTATGAGGAAAAAGACCTTATTAGGCGATTCGGTGGAAAATATCGTGAATATCAAAAAAATACAGGAGCAATATTTCCAAAACTCAGAAAATGAATTATGAATAGCTAAATTGAAATATTAAACATTTTTATTTGAGTTTCAAGTATTATTTAAACAAATGACTTAATAGGACACATTATTATTTATTCTGCAGATTCTCAACAACCTTTATATATTTTTCATGAATTAAGGTTTTATCAAAATCCCAGAATTCTTCAAGCATTTTGTCCTGTTCTTCTTTAGTGAAGTAGTTCATTACAGGGATAAAAAAATGTTTATCTTCCTTTTCAATATGCTGTGGATAAAACTCAGTTAATTCGCTCATTAAATCAATAATGTTATCTATTACCTTCACATTACCCTTAACATATTGATTTTTCGCATCAACTAATTTACCGACCGTACTTCGCGCCCATTTATGTTCTTCTACAAGTTCCTCCATAATCTTAGTATGATTAGGGGAAATCTCTTTTTCTTCAAGATCTCGAAAAAGAATATCTTCCTCTTTTCCGTGGTGGGTTCTATCTGCGTACATCCTGATAAAATCCACCGCAATATCAATGAAAAGGGGGTTAGCTTTGCCATATTGTTTCATTTTGGCAATCTCCTCATTTATGAGGACAATCATTTTTTCAATTAACCGATGTTCAATCATTAAAGGTCCAATTGGCATCAATTTAGTAGTTCACCTCATATTATTATCATTCAAGACAAGTAGTAATAGAAGGTTAATAAAGCTAATTTCGAACATGTTGCATATATAAACACCTAAAAGAATAATCTTTGAATATATGAGGGGAGCTTGAAAAATTAAAAAAAAAAAAGAATTTGTTAGATTCTATCAGAAATTTATCCTAATATCTTTTATTCATTCATTTGATAGGCATCCTTTAGGGAGTGAACGATATTCCACACTTTTTTAAATCTCGCTTCATCAACATTTGGCTTTTTTATCATTTTTAGGCACCATTCCATTTGTTCAGGAGTGGTGCTTGATTTCTGATAGAGGTTTAATGCATACTTGGAAAAATCTCTCACGAGAAAGTCAAAAATTTGATCCAGAGTATCTTCATCAATCTTATATATTGGAGCGTTTTCAATAATAAGATGAGCATAAACAATTAAGGCAAAGATTTCTCCTATTCCAGAGAGCATAAAATCCATATCCTTTTGTTGTTCGGCGTTTGGAGTTGCATTTGTTCCAAGAAGGTTAAACATTTTGATTTGTTCCAAGAAAATTTTAACATTGGGCAAATGATATTTTTCGAATGCGGGTTTCCAATCATGGAATCGCACTCGGCCTAATCCTCGAGTTGGACCTTGATTAAAAAGAAAATCATCGTTTTTAGCTTGATCTTGTCTTGGAACGTCATCGTATTTCTTATGATTCATAAAGAAATTGAGCATAAATTTTAAAATTAAGGCGATGTTCACATGAACGGTGCCCTCTAGCTTTGGTAATGCGCGAATATCTCGTGCGGCACTTTCGAAGTACATATCTTTTTCAAACCCTTTTGCGGCGATTACATCCCATAAGAGATTAATAACTTCTTCCCCTTGAGTCGTTGTTTTCATTTTCATTGTAGGGGCATAAAGCAGGTATCGTCTGTCTTTATTAGAAGCTATGCGCATGTAATCCGCTGTTCTTAATCCAAATAGTTTCATAGCAACTAAACGTGTATACGCATCAACAAAATTCTGCTTCACATGTTGGAAATCAGTCACGTACATATTATAGAGCCTTCGATGAGCTGCATGATGAATAGCTTCATAAAATGCATGCGTACAAATACCAATTGACGCCCATCCTAAATTATATTTGCCAACATTAACGGTATTAAGTGAGGCATTCCAAGCGTCCTCTCCTTTAGAAAGAATATCCTCTTCAGTTATTGGGTAATCATGAAGTGCAAAGTTTGCGACATAATTTTGACTATCGCAGATATTTTTTATCAGGTCGTAATTCTTGTTCTTATAATTTGCAACAAAAAAGACATATTGATCTTTGTTTTTCATATCATAGGGAGGGATGTTTCCATCCTTGTCAGCAAATTTACCAAAGTTTGAAACCATTTCAGCCTCATTTCCATTTCCAATATAATATTTTTCTCCATTGGCTCTATAAGTTCCGTCTGCTTGTGGGGTAAGAGCCATCTCCGTTCCATAAATATCCGCGCCATGAGCTTGTTCTGATAATCCAAACGCAAAAATTGCGCCATCTCTAAGCAACTGGGCAGCTTTCTTCTTTAATGCTTCATTCTTACTCATCCAGATAGGTCCAAGGCCCAAAATGGTGACTTGCCACGTATACCAATAAGATAGTCCATAAAATGCGAGAATTTCGTTAAATTCGCATATACGCCACGTATCCCACCGATAATTTTCATTATCACCGTAAGGAGCTGGTGTTAAAAGCTGGGCAAAACATTTATTGTTTTTTTGAAACTCAAGAAAATCGGAATACCATACTCTATTGTGATCATCTTCTTTGAGTTTTGCTTTTCCTTTATTTTCGAAAAATTTAATCGTTTTCAGCATAATCTCTTTTGAATTTTCATCGGGATAATAACGCACATGGTTTTTAGGATTTAATAAAATTGTCACAATTTCATCTCAAAAATGTATATTTTTAAATTAATGCTAGGAATTATGAAATGATAATAAAAATTATGCAATTTCAAAAAAGATTTTAAGCGTCTGAATTGAGTGATTTTAAGGGAGATCGTTATCTACAACGAATTATCTTTTTAAACATTAAACGAGAATATTATGTAATAAATTATTTTTCATTGTGATAGATGAGAGAGGTGTAAATTAATGGATAGAGAAAAATTATCTAATGGAGCACCTGAAAAAGTACGCAACGAGGATTTGAAGAAGATTTGGAAATGGGACACCTATTTAGGGATTTTCCTGTTAATATTTGCTATTTTGTTAGCGATGGTCGCATTTCTTTTCATTATGATGTTTGGGGGCGAATTTTTAATCGTTACCGAGAATGAATGGATCTTATATATGTTTATTGCGCTATTAATCGGTGCACCTATATACTGTGTGATTATGACGATATTAAGTAAGAAATCGGGCAGGTATCGTGGATTATTAATTGAAAAAATTTCAAATAACAAAGTTAGATTAATATGGCTAATATGTTGGGCAATATGGAATATCGCAGCAAGTATTTTGCTTATCATCGTGTTTAGAGTCCTTTACCTCGGTTCAGCAGAAGCCTTACCCGAAATCTTAATCATTGTTCTTGCCATTCCTTTTTTTGGATTCGCAACTCTTTTTATAGTAGGAAGTATTAAATTTTTTCTGGAAAAGTTCCGGTTTAAGCGAGAAGCTCGGTTGATGAGAGGGTTGACAGCCTTGGGGTTTGTCTTTCTATTTGTATTTGGTTCATTTGGAACAATTATGGCATTTTGGAATCCCCAGTGGGCTAGTGGAGTTCAGCGCCAAGCATTATTTACAGGAAATTTGTTAGGACCAGGATATCGAATTCCGGCATTAATTAGATTACCTGGTGATATCATGTTGGCATTTTGCGAATCGCGACAGGATGCACTGTCAGATGGGGGCGATATTGATATGGTAATGAAAAGGAGTCTTGATGGAGGCGAAACGTGGGGAAATCTTCAAATCTTACAAAACAGAGGAGTACATACGGTTCATAATCCTTGTCCGTTATTCGATAATAGTACTCAAACGCTATTCTTACCGTTCTGTGTGGATTATGAGAGGATCTTCATCATGAATAGCACTGATCTGGGAATTACTTGGTCAGAAGCCAAAGAACTTACGCAAGAATTAGGAGCAGAAGGACTATACTGCGCCACCGGACCGGGGAATGGAATTCAAATGTCTAATGGTCGATTAATCATTCCATCGAAAATTGGAGGCGCATGTGTTGTTTTTAGCGACGATAATGGGATAACCTGGCAAAAAGGGGGGTTTGTCGGAATGGGTGAGGAGCCACAGGTATTTGAAAGCGTAAATGGATCGTTAGTTATAAATTGTCGTACCGAACGCGGGGGATACCGATTAATGGCATGGAGTTATAACGGGGGGGAGGTTTGGGAACCGTATTACTATGAGCAAGATCTTCCTGAAGCGGGCACTCAAGCGTCTATATTCCGCTTTACAAATACATCGACCCATATGAAGTCTCGAGTGTTATTTTCAAACCCAAATCAGTTTTCTCGCGGTCATTTTACGCTCCGGATGAGTTATGACGAGGGGATCACATGGAATGTGTCAAAACAAGTATATGAAGGACCTTCTGCCTATTCTTCAATTGCAATCCTTTCAGATTATACTATTTGTATATTATTTGAAGTGGGGAAGTATGATTATCGTGAAACAATCACATTTATAAAAGTCAATCTTGACTGGCTTACAGATGGACAAGACCTGCTCGTCCCTGTATAAATAATATTAATTTCTATTTCTTTTTATATTACTTTTTTGAAATCACCTATTTCATTAAGTGAGATAAAGTGTAGAAAGTGTAAAATAAGGACAAAAGTGTCACTAACCACGCATTGTAAACATTTGGTCCTTATTCTTTTTTATATTGTAGCACCTAAAGAGAAGATAGAATCCTTAATTTTAATGTTATACAGTGTTATTAAAAAAACAATTGAAAAACTTGATAAATATGAGTAAGAGCTATGAAGTGTATGAGTCAAATATGTGGCAAATATATCTATTTGTGTCAATATTTGGGATTATGGCAATTTTTTTGAATGTATTTTTCTCGGGAGTCCTTGCTTTTGAAGATGGTTGGATTGTGATGTTTGTCTTAAACATCCCTTTCATCTTTGTGGTTATTCCTTGTCTAATCTCCTTTTATTTAAATCATGCTCGTAAAAGAATTGTGATCTCAAGTAATATTCTTGAGATGGACACACCATTACATTCAAAACGTACAATCAGTTGGAGTGAATTTGACAAAATACGATTATACTCTCGAGGTCCTCACAATAATTGGTTCCATTATGCATGGGGTAAAGATTATACCCAATTTAAAATTTCCTTCATTAAAGAATCAAACTCTGGTCAGAAAAAGACGATTAAATTCAGGATATATAATAAGAGTAAAGCTTCGCGAGTTATAAGCTTATTATATAATGCTGCGAGCGCCAACAACAAAAAGGTCGAAGTGGATCGGAAGCATATATAATGAGGAGAATGATTTAGGAAAATTAAGTTTAATTTTCTAGGATACCGAAAATACAGGTTACTTTTTCTTTCATATTATTCTTTCTTATTAGCGATTTTTTAAAATATTTAAATCATCAATGGATACATTCAAATATCTAAGAAGGATAATGATACTTAACAAATTTTTCTAACAAGTGAAGTGTATTGTTAAAAAAAAGAGCAATTTTCATTATACTTCTATTAGTTATTTTAGCATTTGATCTAATTCCGCTCTCATTGTCGGTGGAGTCCCCAAAAGCAAGTGATTCAACTCCAATGCAACCAATAAACATTAATGGAATAATCGATGAGACCGAATGGGCAGGTGCAGATTGGAAAGTACCCATCTTCTTGGATATTGATGATGTGGGTAACCCTCCAGATACGGACGGCTTCAATTATCTCTATTTAGGGGAGGACTTATCAAATGTATATGTTGGCTTAGATTTATGTAGTGACCAAACAGATGATACGACGGGGGAATGGGTTGGCGTATGGTTAAACACTATCAACCGGACATTTCTTGGTTATGACGAGTGGGAAAATTATTTAGATGATGGAACGGAATCGTTAGTATATGATGTGGAAAGCCAAGAAGAGTGGATATTTCTTTCGAATACTATAGCAGGAATTTTAAGCCGCGTAAATGATGCCTCTGAATATTCGGCAACATATGGCACTATTTCTGGTGGCG
>CAYUTF010000032.1:26272-31312 GCA_964447495.1 uncultured archaeon | reverse complement strand
CTAAGATATTTACTTTTTTTAGTTTATGGAAAAATTTCTATTTGTATTAGGGTCTAATTGGAAACTATCTTTAGCAGAATTGGATAATTTGCTTAAGTATTCTAATTTTAAAGGAAAAATTGTAGATTATTCTGCAAATATTGCAATAGTGACTTTTGAAACATTGCATGAAGATAAACATTTTATTAATAGACTAATGGAACTTCAATTTATGTTAGGAGGGTGTCAAAAAATCGCAAAAGTTTTAGATTTTATTAACATCCATACAATTAGGGAAGCCTTTCCAACCACAGTAGAAAAATTTAAACTTATTGAAAAAACGCGAGAAGTAATTTTAACCAATTTAAAAGGAAATATTGATAAGATCTTCCCGCATATTAGAAATGAAAGTATTTTTTTTGCAGTTTCTATTTACCCGAATTTATATGATGAGAGTTATTATTCAGAAGTCTTAGTTAAACACTTTCTCCCCTTCTTAAACAAGGGAATTATGGAAATTTTAAAGCAAAAAGGTGCAAAAAAATCACTATATTATAAATACCCTGAAGAAAATATCCAATCAGGTAATTTAAATCCTATATTTCCTCATCATTTGATAAAATATGGATTATTTAATCAAGATCGTGCAGAAATTATTTTTGGATTTACTGAAGAAAATTGTTATATCGCTCGCACTGTTACATGCGATGACCCCAATTTTAAGAAGAAAATTGATGAAGGAAGACCTAACAAAGAATTTAAAAGTAGTATATCTCCAAAACTCTCACTAATAATGCTCAATTTCCTTAATTTATTTGAAAATCGCCACAATATGAAGATATTGGACCCATTTGTTGGAAACGGGACAATTTTAATGTTTGCATTAATCCAAGATTTTCAAATATATGGAACTGACATCGATCAAACCAAAGTTAATAATACTATAAGCAATATCAATTGGTTAGCTAAAGAATTAGATGAACCTATTCCGTCTTTAATAAACAAGAAAATTCAGAGAGTAAATATTAGTGAATTATCTAAAACATTTCAAAATGCGCAATTTGACGGGATATGTACTGAACCCGATATAAGTCCATTTTTCACCAAAAAACCTTATTATCAAGAAATAAAAGAACTGATTGATACAAAATTGGAGAAGATGTACGATTTAACATTTAGAGAAGCTAAAATTTTGCTTAAACCAAAAGCAAGAATGACAATTATTGCCCCTATCTTTAGTACAATTGATGGGGGCGATCTACAATTGAATATTGACAAATTTGCTAATAAACATCGTTTTAAGTTAATACCCATGTTAGATACAAAGAGAATTGTAAATAAATCTAATATGAGACTTCAATTTGAAAAATCTCAAGTAAAGAATCTCATAGACGCTAAAAAAGATCAGATAGTTAAACGTAAATTATATTTATTCGAGAAGGAGGCGTGAATGCTAATTACAATAGATTTTAAAAATATGCTTAATTCAATTGAAGACATATTGACCGGAGAGGCTCACTTAGATGAGTTAGCAAGTAAGAAGCAAGATCCGTTTAAAATATTGATTTCCACCATATTATCTGCTAGAACAAAGGATGCAAATACTCGAGAAGCAACCGAGAAATTGTTTTCACAGTATAAATCTCCAAAGGAAATTGCGGAAGCAGATATTTCTGATTTAGAACATTTAATTTTTAAAGCCGGTTTTTATAGAGTTAAAGCAAAGAGAATAAAGGAAGTAGCAAACATTATTAAAAACAATTACAATGGGATTGTGCCAGATGAAAAAGAGGATTTATTAACCTTGCCGGGAGTTGGCGCCAAGACAGCAAACTGCGTTTTAGTTTACGCATTTAAGAAACCAGCAATACCCGTTGATACTCATGTTCATAGAATTTCAAATCGATTAGGATGGGTTCATACCAAAACTCCCGAAAAAACCGAAGAGAGATTATTGGAAAAAATACCAAAAAACCAATGGATTCGCATAAATCGTTTATTTGTCAGATTTGGTCAAGAGATTTGCTTACCTAATTACCCTAAATGTGATATATGCCCCCTAAATGAGATTTGTCCTAAAGATTTCTCTATGGAAATTGCCCTAAAAAAAAAGCGAAAAAAGAAGAAGTAATTTAGTAAGCGTCATATTTGATTGTATTTTTCTTCCGGATAAAAAAGAAGCCCAATATCAAACCACATATTAGCCCAAAAATATGAGAATAATAATTAATTCCAGGTGAAAAACTAGTAATTATGAAATATAAAAGGTACATGAAACCAATAAATAACAATGATTTATTCCTTTGCAGAATGATAAGCATGATACTTGCCCCAATTAAGCCATATATTGCACCAGAAGCCCCTAAACTTATTATATAAGGGGGAAGAAAAATTAATGACATTAGATTTCCAAATAACCCAGATATTAGGTATATAAGTAAATATTCTACTTTTGAAACTACATTTTCAATATATGCACCAAATAAAACCAAACCAAAAAGATTTGATATTAAATGGATAAGATCACCATGTAAAAACATGGATGTAAAGAGTCTCCATATTTCTAATCTCTGAAGAATATTATAGTTAATTTGAACAAACAATAAATAAAGCTCAGTATCAGAATTAAGTAAAAACACAACAAAGAACAAGATATTGAGAAAAATTAAGAAAATTGTAATTTTTGCGTTTTTAAAACTGTTAATATCTAAAACAAACATCAGAATATAACCCTTATATTTTTAAGTGTAAAGCAGTTTATATTATTTTATTATAAGTAAATATAATAATATGATTAAATACAACTTTATTGATCAGTGTGGAAGATAAAAAATTATTCTATTCAAAAGTTCAGTTATTATTTGAATTATATGAAAGAGGCTATTTAAAAGACATACGCTTATTTAAGGCGTTTTTAGGCGTTGAATTAGCAAAATTTGTCCCTGAAGAAGCTATAGGTTTTTTAAAAACAATTTATCCCCATTTCAAAATTGAGCAAATTTACAGTGATAACCCCATTCTCTTTTACAATCAAGAAAATCATCCAGAGAAAGTAAGGACTATTTCAGCTAAACATATGATTTCAATTATGATACAAAATTTGATATTAAATAAGGATGATAACTTGCTGATTTTAGGCGCAAAAAGTGGATATATAGCAGTATTAGCCCATCAATTAGCACCAGAAGGTAAAATTGTAATTGTAGAAGCTAATTCTGATATTGCAAAAATTACTTTGAATAATATAAAAAAATATAATCTGCAAGAAAAAATTAAAGTCATTGTTAAAAATCCACTTGAAGGGATGCCTGAATTAGGTCCTTGGAAAAAAATATTAGTGACTGGGGCTATTAAGCAAAGCAAAATTAATCAATTATTAAAACAGCTTGATAAAAATAATGGTGTACTCTTTGCTCCAATAGGAGAAGATATGATTTCCATGTATACTCAGTTCATTAGAGTAAATGATAGTTTTTTTGCAAAAAAGCATTTACAAGTGAGATTTACACCATTAATTACTCAGGTGGAGTATGATGAATTAAAATTAATTACGGATAGCGAAGAATTAGAGAAACTTAATGATCTTAATAACGTTTCGATAAATCAAAATGGAGAATCTCAAAAAAAGAGTAAACCTCTTATTATAAAGTATACTGATGATATTTTGAATGAGCTC
This sequence comes from uncultured archaeon, assembly GCA_964447495.1. Classification (GTDB taxonomy): domain Archaea; phylum Asgardarchaeota; class Lokiarchaeia; order Sigyniarchaeales; family SOKP01; genus SOKP01. The sequence continues at coordinate 27,657 of CAYUTF010000032.1, read as the reverse complement.
AATCTCGAACCTAAAAAGCGAAAGGATTCTTTTGAGATTAAACCTGATAAGGTTTTTAAAGCATTTCTAGAAAATCTAAGTCATACCATCGATTTATTAAAAAATGAGGAAGATTTGTATTATTGGTCGAATACTGTAGAAAATTTTGAATTAATGGTGAATTTGATTAAAAAATTGAAAAAAGATATTAAAATTAATACTCGTAAGATAGATATGTCTATTAGTCAAATTAAAACCTACAATCTAATAAGAAAAGAAATTGAAAAACAGAAGAATTTTGACTTTGAAGTAAAAAGTAATGAGTTAAGAGATATTATCACTAAGCAATTAAATGAACTTGATAAACTACAATTTATTGTTAATAAAGAAATAAGTTCAATTAGAGAAATCTAATAAGAGCAAATCAGAAAAAGAACTCCACTATTCCTATATATATCACAATTATTGCAATTAACCCCAGGATGTAGTTGTATGGATTTGGAAATAATCTAAATGGGGTTTTCTCCATATAGGACACATATTTTGTTTTAAATTCACGAATTAACACATATTTTTCTTCGATAGAACTTCTTAATTCAATAATTAAAATTAGAACTGGAATAAAAAGCACACTTACCAAAGAATCTAAGCAAAAAGTAATTCCAAGGAATAATAAAAAACCTGCTAAATAAGTAGGGTGCCTTAAAACTTTATAAATTCCTTTTGTGCTAAGTTTTATCCCTTTATTTATATCTGATTCTCTTATTTTGCTTGCTAAAGAACGAAGTTTAAATCCAAATATAATGAAAATCATTCCTAAGACTATAAACCAAAGATAATTATCACCAAAATAGCTTAAATTTTCGGTAAATAAAAACCCTAATAAACTAGAATTAATCAAGGGGATTGGATAAAGAAAGCAACTCCAAAGTAATTTAAAAGCTTTCAACTCATTGAGATTGATTGAACTGTTATTTTTTTTTAAATTAAAATAATACAATATAAAATTCAGCAAAAATAGAACTATAAGAATCACACTAAGAACAATCATTAGTTAGAATCATCCCAATTTAAGTAAGCTCGTAATATATTAATTAATTGATAAAAATTGGAATAATATCTAAAGTTTCTTAATTTAGAAAACAAAATTTAAAAAAAGAAAAAATAATCCACTAGATATATTTTTGTTGGAACTCATTCAATTTTTTTAAGATTTCTTCTCTTATTGAACCAACTATTATTTTATCTGGTGTTAATGTTTTAATATCCTTTGCATATCTCATCAATTGATGGAGGATAGGTCCTGGAGGAAATAAATCTCTATTTTCTTCTATGAAGTGACTTAGATCGTTACCAGTTATAGCTTGATCAATTTTTTTGAATATTTCTTTAAATAAGTCATTGAG
>CAYUTF010000032.1:0-26172 GCA_964447495.1 uncultured archaeon | reverse complement strand
TACCAGTTATAGCTTGATCAATTTTTTTGAATATTTCTTTAAATAAGTCATTGAGGTTTGATTTCATTTCTAAGCTTAATGATGAGATGGTAATTTCTGAAATTTCTTCAGCTGATGATTGCTGGGAACCTTGTACGGTTGCGTTTTCACTTGATTCTCTTCCTAAGACTGATACTAAAGGTTCATATCGGGGATATTCTCCTTGACCTGAACAACTATAATTTAGAGTAAATGATTCATTTCCCTTTAATTCGTTAATTCTGACATGTAATTCTGAATTATCGCCCATTTTTTCCAATTTATACACTTCAAAGTTGATTTCTGTTATATTAAAGTTTTGTGGAATTATATCTTTTATAAAAATATTTTCTAATTCAACAGTTCCCTTATTTTGAATCCTAACAGTCACAGAGAATTCTCCTTCAGAAACACCTGGTTTGATGCTCTTTAAAGTTTTAAGCTTTCTTTTCACATACTGAACCTTTATTTCGGGTTCAATATTAGGGGTTTTCTCATACAATTTACCTTCTATCGGAGAATTTATCTTTATTTTTACAGGTGTTTTATATAATACTTCTGTTGGTGGTCGAGGATTTCGAGCTTTCAGAGGGTATTTTATTATTAAACGGGAATTTGGTGGAAAATTTAAATTATCGAGAACTAGATTAATTAAATGTTTATATTCTGGATTTTGGTTGTCTGGGGAAATATCAAATTTTTTAGTATATTCTGTCCTAGCACTAATATCCATATCTCCAAGCTGAATTTTTATTTGATTGAGTAATGGTGGAATAAAGTCTGAAGGTAATTCATCAGAAACTTCAAGAAATTTGATATTGGAACTTCCTGAATTAAATACAGAATTCTGAATTTCTAAATCTGTATTAGCATAAGCATCAACTTCAGGTGGATTAATTTTCTTATCGATGGTTGCACTTAATACCGAATATTGCGTTGATTCTTTGTGTATTTCTCCGGTAACCCTCGTGATTACAACAAATAAAGGAGTAAATCCTATAGTTGAATTCAATTCAGGTACATCCTTTGATTCAACTTGAAAAGAGTAATTCCACTCCTGATTTGGATTGAGTAAACGATTGGGAGTTTGAGAAACAACTGTTTCTATTCCAGTAGGGATTCTATGTGTAACCTTTACATCTTCTAATCTTACTTGAAATTCAGAGTCATTACTAAATTCAACATCACAATCCCAAAATCCAGGTTGAGAACTCTCATCTCTGTCAATACCACTCATCGAATCAGTAAGTCCCCGAATCTCAGGAATAAAATAGGTCAATTTATAATTGTTAATTAAATAATTCACATTTAAAGAGCCTAAAGATTTAATTTCATTGTCTTTTGTATGGATTGTACACATAACTTCAAGTTGAGCTTCTTGTTCTCCTTCAAGTGAAACGATATCCCAATTTAAATATCTGCTTTCTTCCGTCCCTTGAATACCGGCGACACCTATATTAGTTTTCTGAATTTCAATTTCTTGAAAGTGTCCAGGGATATCTCTAGTTAGTTTAATGTTTGTTATTGGCTGTTTTAATGGATTGGTAATATGTAATTTTAATCTACACTTATTTTCACTTTCAAATCGAAATGTATTATTTATTTTTTCATGAATTTCTAGTTCTGTATCAAATTCTTCTATTACTTTTAATGATGGTTTTTTTAGATTTTGAATTTGATAAGTTGTTAAATGTTCTTGATTGCTGTTTAAAACCCCAACATTTAATTCTCTTGAATTCATGGTTGTATTAACAATTTCTTTTAAGTCACAAGTTAAATTCCATAATCTACTTTTTTGAGTTGGATTCTTTATAGATATCTTGCCTTGACCATTTATTTCTTTTAGGTTTGACTTTCCATCTAATACAGCTTTTTCTGTATCAGTAATATCAACTATTATTAGATCTGACATAGTGTTCACTTAAAAAAATTTTAGTTAATTAAATTTTATTATTTAAAATTTAATTGAAGATAAACTTATGAAATTTAAATTTAAGGAAATAGAGACTTTTATAAATCTAATTACAATTACTCAATTAAAATGGGAAAGAAAAAAGATATCTATTTTTGGGAGATATTAGAAAAATATAATTCATTAATGAAGGAAGCTATTGAAAGCCCTGACTGTACTGATCCTAAAAATTGCCAGGGTGATTGTTGTTCTATTAAAATTGATGTTCCAAAAATCTTAGCAGAGGAATATATTGAAAGAGGATATGCTCAAGAAAGTGATTTCATCCGAAGTAATGTATTTACATTTTATTTGCGATTTAGTGAGAAAACAGGTAAATGTTTTTTATTTAGCAAAGAATTAAATGGATGCAGTGTACATAATTCAGGAATTAAACCACCCCAATGTTGGATTTATCCGACAAACTTTTCAAATCCATCAAATAAAAGCATATCTTGTAAAAGATTAGATGGTTGGGTGATAAAAGATGAAAAAAAAACATTTGAAGCTGAAAAATTATTAAAAAAATACATTTTCCTATGCCAAATAGAAGAACGAAAGGAGCGGTGTGAGATTCAAAATAGAATAAAACAGAGTAAATATCCAGAAAAATTGAATAGCGAAATGGGTTTAAAAGAATCATTAAAAACAATAGCACCAAGTAAATTAGGTGGTTTTAAAGATTCTTGGAATGAATTTAAATCTTTATCTGCAGAAGGATATTCCCTTCAAATGAAAAAATTTTGTGCTGCATTAAATCCAAAATGTGAATTTGGAACTAATAATTTTTTAGAATGTAAACATATCTGTGAGACGATCAGTCTCAAATTAATAGAGTATTTTGAGGAGCATATTTTGGAATACATAAGAATTAATGGTGCAGATTCTGAGGGAGAGTATCCTTTATTTAAGCTATTTAATAGCACTATTAAATAATAACAACATTAATAGTTTTTTGTCGGAATAATCACTTTTTTATCTATATTGAAGAATAGGTTAACACCAATGGATATTATGTGGATATCATCTGGGTATTACATATTTTTATGATAAGTATTAACAACTATACAAATAACATTTAAATAATTGAGTGTAAATATATTTAAATAAATTATTTGTGATTTCATGAACTTTTCTGATAAAAATTTAAATGAATTAGCAGAAAAAGTCCTTTCTGAAAAATATGATTTTATTAAAGGCCCTCAAAAACTAAAAGGAAATTCTGGGAGGACTTGGGAGTTTAATGCCATAGTAAATAATGGAAAGTATGGGAAATTTGGAATATTTATACGTGATTGGAAAAGAGAGATATCTATCACTCAACTTAGACAACTTCATAAAGCATGTATAGATGTTCCCGATATAGAAGGAGGTATTATGATATGTAATATTGCTACAGATTTCTCGAGGGATTATTCTTCACAGTTCGGAATTCAGCTTCTCTCTAGGGGGCATCTTGTATCAAAATTAAGAAATCGGGAATTACAATTCTAGGTTTTTTCTAATTAAATTCTATCCTACTATATCCACTTTTCCAAAACCTAAACCATCCAAAAAAAGTCCGAAATCTAAGCCAGCACCACGAGTAGAGCCACGATCAGATGTTAAGAAACTAGTGACAGAAGGGCGGAGATTAAGTCCGGAAAAACTGGACGGGGATCGCATGAATATATAAACCCCAACACATTTAGAAGACTTAAGTAAGAAGTGCGGGTAGGGAGTCCAAACGGTAAATCAAAAGGCGAATGCGTAGCATGAGCCAATAGAAAGAATATAAAACTCGATAGAAAACGTCATTTGAACGTTAAACGTAATCCGAATGGACAGAGGTTTGTATTATATGACACCTATTCACCCGACTCAAAAATTTTTGGGATAGCGGGATAGAAGTTTATGAATTAAAAATAATCAAATACTAGTGGAATATTATGGAAAAATTACCAGAAGAAGAATTCGATGAATTAGATCAATTGGTTCCGAAATTACTTAAGATGTACAATGGAGTCGGAATAAATATTGCAATTATCAACAATTCTCAGATATCATCCATTCACTCATTTGGGTTTTTTAATATGGAAAATAAGGTTCCAATGAGAGAAGATGCGGTTTTTCAATTAGCTTCTATTTCCAAACCAATAACAGCATGGGCTGTTATGAAGCTGGTTGAAGAGGGAGAAATCGGACTAGATGAACCTATTTCTAAATACCTGACACGGTGGAAAATTCCAACTGATTATGAGAAGTATGTACTTCAAAAATATTGTCCTAACCTAGAAGATCTTGACTCGATAATTAACTATGATGAAATGACCATACGGAGACTATTAAGTCATACTGCTGGACTATCGGTTTATGGATATCCTGGAAACGATCCAGATAATGAATTACCAACAATCGAAGAATCTTTATCAGGAGAATCTGCAGGTGGAATAGTTCGTGTAATATATCCTCCTGGATCAAAATTTAGTTATTCTGGGGGAGGTTATACTGTTTTACAATTGCTGATAGAGGAACTTACTGGAACATCGTTCTCAGAATATTTAGAAAAGACAATTTTGCGCCCTTTAGGCATGATAGATAGTAGTTTTGTGTGGAGAGAGGACTTACAACCTAAAACACCAAAATCTTACAGTGTTCTAGGAACTCTTCTTCCGAATTATCGTTACACTGCTCTTGCAGCTACAGGATGTTATGCAACCGCAAGAGATTTAGCTAAATTTACTATTGCATCGATGAAAGGACCTAACGAAGAACCTCCAGGACGGGGTATTTTAACACCAGAAACCATTGAATTAATGTTTACAAAAGTTATGGATACACCTAGTGAAATGGGATATCCATCAGGAATAGGACTTGGATATTTTCTCAGTTTTCCACAAGAATTCCCAGGAATAAAAATTGTTCAACATAGCGGTGGTAATACTGGATGGAGTTTAGAGATGATGAGTATTCCGAAAATTGGTACTGGGCTTATTATGCTTGCAAATTCAGATTCAGGAGAAAAAATAAATCAAACATTGATTCTGAAATGGAAAGATTACTTAATTAAGCGACTAGGAGAAAAATAAGTGTATATTAGCATCTGATTTATTTTATTTTCTTTGGATCTCGATCTTTTTTGTCTTGGTTTATTTGCTAGATTCTTCATTTCTATTCAATAAAAGTTTATTATTAATTTCTTAATTTAATTTTCTGATTAATGCGTAGCACAAGAAATACATGGATCAAAAAGTCGTATCATTATTTGTATATTTTTTTTAATTATATCCATATCTTTCTTTTCATATTGTTTTTGAGCATAGTTTTCAATCATCATATTTATTAATGGGATATTTATTTCTGTTGCGATGAATAATTTTACTTTTTCAACATTGTTTTTCTTGTTTAACTGATAGCGATGCATGAGAAACCCTCTTGGAGCTTCAATTATACCGATTCCATCTACTTTTTTTAGTTTATTTAAGGTTGGAATTTTTAATTTGCTATTTAGCTGATATTCATCTAAATTTTCCAAACAATATTGAATTTCATTATATATTTCAACCAATTGTAAAAAACTTGTAAAAATTAACGATATTTTCCAAGCTTTATCAAATGAATTTAAAAATTCACCTATTATTTCATTTTTATGACAATTATGTAACCAATATCGAGAATACGGACCTGTTAATACGATGTCTTCATTATTTTGTTTAAAATTAATGCCAAATAGACTAATGTTTTTATCAAAATAGTTGGAATAATTTTCTTTCTCGAAGGTTTCATCATAATTACTACAATTGCTTATTCTAATATTACCATCATATCTGTCATAATTACTATTATTATATAATCCAATTAGAAATGGATTGGATAAATTATATTCTACTGGTGTTTGAAATTCCGAGAACAATGAAATAAATTTATGAATAATGGATTCAATTTCCACTCTTATTTTGTGCAATAATTTTTGAAGAAAAATATAATTCTTTTGAGAGGGAGTGTATAACATTCCTCCCGGCACTATTGTAATTAAGTGAATACTTCGACCTCCGAATAGTTCATTAATTTCTTTAGATGCTTTTATTAGATTAAATACATTTTTAGTTAATTCCAGATCAAAATTAATTAATTTAGAGGGATTTTTCAGATTATTTTCCATTTTAAATATCTCCATTAGATCAGGTAAAGTTTGGAAAAAGAAATGCATTATATGTGAGTTTATCAATTCAGCACACATTAATACTCTTCTTAAATATAGAGAGAAAGCATTTGGAGTTATCTCAAATAAACTTTCAATAGCTTTGCAGCTTGCAATTGTTTGAGACGTATGACATAATCCACAAATTCTTGAGACAATCTTGGGGATATCGAATAAGTTTTTTCCAGCAAGAATGTTTTCAAACCCCCTAAATGCATTTATTTTGAATTCTACATGGGATATCGCTTCATTTTGAATTAGATAATCAACTGTGCCATGACCTTCAACCCTTTTGCATACATCTATAATTTTATCTATGTTAAATCACCTTAAGTTTTTGGTTTAGAGAAACGAAAAAAAATACTTCTATCTAATTCTATATCTTTGGAAATATCTAACATACTTAGTAAGTTTACTAAATTAGAGGTATAATCTTTGGATGCTGGACCTAAACAACCTTCACAGGGTACAGCATTATTGATACATGTATGATCACACCCCTCACGAGTAATTGGACCTAAACATAAGACCCCTCTTCGAAGAAAACATTTATTCTTATCGTTTTTTTTTGTAGGATCAGAAGAAAAGTCAACTTTTTTGATTAAAGTGTTAAATGTATTATCAGTTAGGTCATTTAGTGGACAATTATGACATAGGTTTTTCATTGATAATTCCAAATTTTTATTTTCAATTAATCTCATTATACTATTTCCAAGTAATTTTGACGGTGGAGGGCATCCAGGAATTACCCCATCTATTTCTATGTACTCAGAAATGGCATATGCTTTTTTTTCTTTCGAAAGATTGAGAATTCCACCATAAGAAGCACAAGTACCTAAAGCAATTACTTTATTTGCATTTGATCTTATTTCTTTTAAAATCGCGATTTGTGCTTTTTGAGACACACAACCTTCGATTAAAGCAATATCACAATCCTCCATATTCTCTTCATCATATATAAAGGGAAAAGAGATTACTTCTACTCGTTCAAGTAAATTTGGAAAAATCTCAGAAGCCATCAAGCTTGCGATGCAACCACTGCAACCTGTTAATGAATGAATTAAAAGTTTAGGCATTATTTTTTATCCCTCTACTTAATTGTTCATAAAATTTATTTGAAATATCTGCAAACTTTTGTCCCTCAATCGCGGTTATACTTTTAATAATAATTCTTTTAGCCTTATTTGGTTCTAAAATTTGTTTTAAGAGATGTACCTTTTTTTGAGCTTTTTCAATGCCATTAATATAGCGACAGGAATTCTTACTACAACCCAAAATCATTACTCCATTAAAACCAAGTTCAAAAGATTTTAAAATGAATTCTGTATCAACTCGTCCAGTACAGGGAACTTTAATAATGAAAGTATTAGGGTTATAGAGTATCTTTTTTAACCCAGCATCATCTGCTGCGGCATACCCACATGATTGGCAACAAAAAGCAATAATCTTCGGTTTACTTTTAAATTTAGAAAAAATTTCAAGTGTTTTAAATATCTTCTCAGAAGTATTAATATTCATTTCAATCGCATTTGTAGGACAAATAGCAACACAAGTACCACATCCTTTACATTTGAATTTATCAATTTTAATCTTATCTACTTCTATATTAATAGCGTTAAAATCACAAGAATTCACACATAACCCACACAAGCCACATTTATCATGATTAATTTCAATACCACTAAATTCCGTGTATAAATAATCTTTTGATAATAAAGATATTATTTTCAATGCAACATTATTCGAGCTTGAAATTGTAGAATTATAATTTAATGGACCATATATTGTCCCTATACCATATATTCCAGACGCTAAGGTTTCCTCACTCATAAAACCTTTATCATTAATGGTAAGGTGCATAAATTTTCTTAGATTTGCTATATCTTTATTAGGGATCAATTCCAAATTCAAAATGATCAAATCACTTGGAAATTCTATTGAATCGGCAATCACATAATTAATATCTTCTCTTGTTTCTATTGAAACATGATTGGCATAAATAAAATTTTGATTTGTTGATTTCAAAAGAATTTCACCTTTAATTGTTAATTTACTTAAATCGTAAAACACATTAACTTCACAATTTGGATTTTGTAATTTTATAGCATCAATGTATTTTAGTGCTAATATATCTGAGTATTCACATAAGTAATTTGACGGACCAACCTCTTGTATAATTGAAATTGAATTAACTTTACCCTTATCATTTAATTTGGATATTTTACCTCCAGTAAATCCATCTGAAGAAAGCATTCTTTCAAATTCTGCTGAGGTTATAATATTGTTATATGGATTATAGGAATATTCTTCTAAATCGAAAGAAATATCGGCACCAATCGCTATAATTTTTGCTCCCACTCGGATTTTGATTTGTTCAGCCTGTTGATTTAAATTAATGGCTTTATTGATACAAGCGCGTTCGCATATTCTGCAATCAAGACATGTTTCATGATCGATTTCATCAATAATAGGAACATAAGGATAAGCATTTTGAAATGGAATATAAATAACTTTCCTTTTGGTTAAACCATATTCATATTGATTTTTTTGTTCTCGTCCACATACTTCTATACACTGTTTACATCCAGTACATTTAGATTCATCCACAAACCGCGGTTTTTGAATTAAATCTATTGAAAAATTGCCTACTTCTCCAGAAACATTCTCTATTTCTGTATTAGTGTATATTTCAATATTTTTTTCTTTCACTATCTCTCCAATTAGTTCAGACATAAAGCAAATTGAACAATCTCCAATATTAGAAATCCGACTCCATCTTGCTATTTTACCTCCCAATGTTGGTGATTTTTCGATAATGTACACTCTTATTCCTGCTCTTGATAAATTTAAAGCTAAGGTCATACCTGCTATCCCTCCTCCTATTATAGCACAACTTTTTTCGACTTCTACACGTTTAAGTTTAACTTCTCTTTGCAAAGAAACTCGTTCTATAGCAGCTTCAATGAGTAATTGAGCTTTATTTAGAGTAATGAGGGAATCCATATGTTTCTCACTAGAATAATGGACCCAACAACAATTTTCTCTTATATTTGCTATTTCAATATTAGAACGATCTATTATTCCCTCAAAGATTCTTTCAAATATATGTTGGTGAGTTTTAGGAGAACATGCCGCAATTGTGATTTTATTAATAAAATTTTCTTTTATCCAATTGGTAATTTTGTCTAAGTTTTTTTCTTGACAGAGATTATCAAAAATTTGAACTGATACAACATTATTAATCTTTTCAAGATAGGACTGAAGTGCATTAATGTTTATTACATTCGAAATTTCCGTGTTACAATTGCATAAAATCACGCCAATCCTGTTAATCTCAGTTGCATTATTATTTAAATATTCTATATCTTCCCCAGATAATACTCTCTTGTTTAAATTCATAATGCGAATTATACGTTTACCGTCTTCAGTGAGGAAATATGATTTTTTATCTTTATCGATTAAATTTCCTAACTTTTTCAAATGAAAATTAAGTTGTCCCGTCTGATCAAGCCCTAATTTGTCCATTAAGACAGTGTACGGAATAAAACCTTCTTTTTCGAGTAAATTTAATATTTTACGCCTAAACGGATGCGATAATATCGAATAAATATCCATCAAATAGCTCCCCCTTATTTATAATTTAATTTATTAAAAATGATATTTTGACAATTTTTTTTATCTCTATGATAATATTGATTTTCTCAAATATAAGTTTGTTGCATTTCGATCATAGTATGTAGAATATTGATCAATATAACGTTCATTTTTAATAAGACTATCTTGTCTCCTCAAATTAGAATTTTGATAATTAAAATTATCAAATTTGATAAAATTCTTCTTGTCAAATTCTTTAAATTCCGACCATATGTTTTTTTACTTAGTAATGTATTTCTTTAAAATCTATAATTAGAGAGGTTTGTTAGAAAATGGAAGTATTAGAATTAAAGAAAGTAAAAAAAAAAGTAATTACATATATGATTTCAAAAGAAAATGCAGAATATTTTCAAGATGAAAATACATCTAAATTGGTTGACTTTCTTAGAGAAAGAGAAATCAATTTTGTTACCGTAGATTTTCAAGTGGATATAAGTTTATTTCATAAAACACCGTTTGCTAAAGCATTAAGTGATTTAAATATTCCTTATTATCAGTTAGATATTCCAGAGTATGCAATGGGATATCTATACGAAGAAATTGTTGAGAAACAGGAATTACAGAATGAACTGTTTGAAGAATACAAAAATATTGATAATAAAGAGTCATATAAGGGTTTAAGTCTAAAAAACTGGATTGATATGTTGGGAGAAGAAATCCAACAAAAAGAAATTTATTTAAGTTTGACACTGAGACCGCAATGGATAGTAAAGAAAATGTTAGATTTAGTAAAAAATTTTAACAATCAAACCGTTTCCTTCATTCATTTCATCCAAAAAGACATATGTGAAGACATTTGTCCTCAAGTAAGTCAATATTTAAGAGATTTAGATGTAAAGGTTGTATTTTATAATAAAAAACATACTATTCAAAATATTATATTTTAAAAGGAGGTAAAAGAAAAATGCCTGAAGTATTAGAATTAAAACCATTAAAAAATAAAATGTTAAAATTGATTTTGGTTGAAAGCGAATTTCCAATAGACTGGTGGTTTGAAGTTCCTGAAACCATGAAGGATAATATCGTTTGGAATCTTCATTTAATTTCTAAAGAATATATCGAACTGATGGAAATATTAATTGAGAAGTATAAGCCTCATTTAGTATTAGAAGAGAGACCAAATTTTTGGAATAACGCCCTTAATTCAGTGGATCCTTTAAAAGCATTATTTGAAAGAAAAGATATACCATTTAAGCAAACAGACATTTCGGAAAATGCTGAGAATTATCTTTTTGCTGCCTTAAGCGAACATCGAGAAATGATTAAAAGTTTAGAAAAAAAGATTACGCAAATTTTAAAGATAAAAGGTAAAGCTTTTGAAAATGATGACTTTTTCCAACGACTTGTTCTTTGGAAAGAATACATGCAAAAAGATTATGAACAAGAGGAAGATAAGGTACGATATAATGTTAGGGAGGCTTGGATGATGATGAATATCTTAAATTTAGCGAGAGACATTGAAGATAAGAAAATAAAAGGGATATTTATCTGTGATACTCGCCATTTTGCGGGTATTGAAAAATTGGCTTCAGATCTAGGTATTCAAACCGAACAAGTAAAGATAAAGAGGAGAATAAAATCCCTGGAAGTAGAAAAAGCACTTGAAGATGAGATTGAAATAGCTCTTTTGAAATAAATTTTATAGGAGTAAAGTTAAGAAAAGAGATGATGAAAAAATGGTGCAAAATAATAATAATCAAGAAGTTGAGAATATGCTGGGAAAAAAATCAATTATCGAATTAACCCCTATCATTATTAAAAAAAAGGAAAAATCAGATAAAATTTGTTATTTTTTTGATACAGACGAATATTGTTCCCCTTTTGATACGAATATGGGATATGATGCAGGATTTGATGTAGTAATTCCATACTGCAAAATTAGGGCAGATCACGTTGTTAAACTTGTCCAAGATGCAATGTTTTCAAGAAAAGTCGGAGCACCAACGGTATTTTTTATTGGAGGTTCCGATGTTGAAGAATGCGATAAAATAGCAGAGAATGTAATAAATGCATTAGTACCACCATTTGAAGTTCCAATCATAATCGACCCTAGAGGATCACATACTACTGCAGCAGCTATTGTCGCTAAGACTATTAAATCCATAAAAAGACATGGACATCAAGGCCTGAAGGGAAAGAATGTGATTGTTTTAGGCGGTACAGGACCAGTTGGACAAATTTCTGCTTTAATTGCTTCGAAACATAATGCTAATGTAATAATCACATCACGAAGAGAGGGTTATGTGAAGGATTTGGCAAAATTGTTAACAAGTAAAGCAGGAAAGGGTGCTAACAAAATTTTAGGAGCTGCAGCAAATTCAGAGGATGACCATTATGAAATAATAAAAGATGCAGATATTATCTGGTCTGTAGGAAAAGCGGGAGTGCAAATGGTTTCAAAAGAAGTGATGGAGAAATTATCACCGAATAAAGTTGTAGTTGATATTAATTTAGTGCCTCCCTATGGAGTAGAAGGGATGGATCCTAGTATGAATAATACAGAGTTTTATCCGGGAATATATGGAATTGGCGCACTTGATATTGGAAAACTTAAATACAATGTTGAGAAAGAAATTTTTAAAGAAGCCGCATTGACTCGTGGTAAAAAAAATTTCGATTATAATATAGCTTTTGATATAGCAACAGAACTTTTATTAAAGTAATATATTCAAAAAATTGAGTAAAAATAGTAACAATCAAGATTTTTTTAATTAAATTTTTTTTTTTAAGAAAATAAAAACAGAATAGGGTGAATCGATATTGGATGAAAAGCTAAGAATTAAAGATGCGTTTAAAGAAGATGCTGGAAGAGGTATAGTAAGAATTGATCCTGAAATTTCAAATTTTTTAAATCTCAAAGTCGGAGATATTATAAAAATTAGTCATTCCTTATCAGATAGGAATACTGTTGCAAGACTTGCAAGTGGAAAAATAAATGATAAAGGAAAAAGGATTATAAGAATGGATCCATCTCTTAGACGAAATTTAAAGATTTCAATTGATGACTTTGTCGAAATTAAGAAGATTGAAGCGCAAACTGCAGAAAAAGTAACGTTTGCTGCTCTAAATGACACCTTAATTCCACGTGATCCTCAAACTCTTACTAGGAAATTAGAAAATAGGGTATTTACTAAAGGGGATAATTTGAGTTTCTATGCTATGGCTCACAGGATTGATCTTATTGTTGTTGATTATTCACCCAAATTAGAAGCTGTTAAAATTAGTCTAAATACTAATATTGATTTTTCTGAAAAGTCACTAACACAATCAGTAGAAAAACAGCCGAAATACAAATATGAAACGATAAGCAATATCAAAGAGAAACTAATGGAGATAAGTAATAAAGTAACGTATGAAGATATCGGAGGATTAGAAGAATCTATACAAAAAGTGAGAGAGATTATTGAATTACCTATAAGACATCCAGAATTATTCGAAAGAATTGGTATAGAGCCACCAAAAGGAGTTTTATTATATGGTCCTCCAGGTACAGGAAAAACATTGTTAGCAAGAGCGGTTGCTTATGAAACCGACGCTCACTTTATAAGTGTAAGTGGTCCTGAGATAATGAGCAAGTTTTTTGGCCAAAGTGAAGAAAATTTAAGGAATATATTCAAAGAAGCGGAAGAAAAATCTCCATCAATTATATTTTTGGATGAATTGGATGCATTAGCATCAAAGAGAGAGGATGGAAAGGCTCAAGTAGAATCTCGCGTTGTAGCTCAATTATTGTCCCTATTAGATGGTTTAAAAAGGAGAGGGGAAATAATAGTAATTGGAGCCACAAATCAAGTAAATAATATTGATACTGCCTTAAGACGACCAGGTAGATTTGACCGAGAGATTGAAATAAAAGTTCCTAGTATAAAGGGGAGGCTTGAAATTTTACTTATCCATACTCGAGGAATGCCATTAGAGAAAGATGTAGATCTTGATTTAATTGCTGAGAAAACTCATGGTTTTGTTGGCGCAGATATTAAATCATTATGTAAAGAAGCAGCTATGCTAGCAATTAGAGAAGTTGTTCCAAATATCAATTTAGATACTCCATTACCAGAAGAGATATTAAATAATCTAAAAATAAAAATTACTCATTTTTTAGAGGCACTTGCAAGTGTTGAGCCATCAGCACTCAGAGAGGTCCTCATAACCCAGCCTACAGAGACTTGGGATGATATAGGTGGTTTAGAAATGGCTAAACAGCAATTGAGGGAGACTATTGAATGGCCTTTTAAATATCCAAAACTTTTTGAGTACATGAAATCTAAACCTCCATGTGGTATATTGCTTTTTGGTCTTCCAGGAACGGGAAAAACTTTATTAGCAAAAGCTTTGGCTCATGAGACTGAAGTAAATTTTATCTCGATAAAAGGACCTGAATTTTTATCTAAATGGGTTGGTGAAAGTGCAAAAGCAGTTAGAGAAACCTTTAGAAAGGCAAGAGCTGCAGCACCGTGCATCATATTTTTTGATGAGATTGATGCGATTGCAGCACGTAGGTCTGATTCTTCTAGTTCACGAGTTGAAGAACAAGTTGTTGCTCAGTTGCTAACAGAAATGGATGGTTTAGAGAAGATAGAAAACGTCATATTAATTGCAGCTACAAACCGACCAGATTTGCTTGATCCTGCAATTTTAAGATCAGGAAGATTTGGTAGACATATTGAAATTCCCGTACCAAATCAAATATCACGAGAAAAAATATTTGCTATACATCTCAATGGACGTCCATTAGGAGATGATACCGAACTAAATAAATTAGCAATTATGACTGAGGGTTATACTGGAGCAGATATTAAAGCAATTTGTGAAGAAGCAACGATTTTAGCAATAAGACGAGGAATATATGAATTAAATTTAAATGTTTTAGATGCTCAATCCTATGGAAAATTAAAAATAACTCAAAATGATTTTGAAGAGGCTATAGAAATCATCAAGAAAGGCGCAGATAAAGCCGCAATGTCCTATCAAAAGTCATTAAAAGAAACTCCTGAGGAAATTTACAGATAAGGTTTTTTTTTTTAATCTCCTATTTTTTAAAAAAAAGATCTTAATAATTTTTTTTGTTTAATTCTGATTTTGAAAAATTAATTTGTCAAAAGTACCATAATTTTTCTTATCAAATTTTTTAAATTCTTAGATAATAATAATTTACTTAGAGTTAAAACTCATTAAAAAAGTGATGGAAGTGAAAAAAATGGAAATATTGGTAAATGTGGTAGGAGATTTAGAGCATTATCCCTATAAGAGTGAAAAAAATGAATTTATCAAAGAATTCTCGGAAGGATACCTTGAATTAGAATTGATTGAAGAAGAAAAACAATTAAACGATTATTTAAAAGCTTATCGAGAGATTGAAAATAAGAATTCCTACAATGCTCAGTATCTTAAAATCCTAATTAATAATTTACAATCTAAAATGAGATAGAAATTTCTAAAAAATTTACTCCTCTTTTTACAATCTCTTTATTTTCTTAAGTAATCAAATAGTCTTTTTGAAGATATGCTTTAAAATATAATTCTTTTTATATATAAAAGGTAATTTGAGATTTAAGTTTAAATGACAGATTTAATTATATAATTTAAATCTACTGATTAAATCATTTCATTATTATTGTATAAAGTCAAGTGACTGTTTATGGTATCTAGAAGGGTAAGAGACATAGAATATGCGATAAGAGATATCGCAGTAATAGCAGAGCAAGTAAAAAAAACGGGAAAGGAGGTCTTTCATCTTAATATTGGAGATCCTCTAAAGTATGATTTTAGAACCCCAAGTTTTATATCAGAAGCTTTAGCTAACGCAAGTTATAGTGGAAAAAACTTTTATGCCGATTCAATCGGTGTAATTGAATTAAGGGAGGAGATTAGCAAATTTTTAAAGAAAAAAGATAATCTTGATGTAAGCAGCGACGATATTGTGATCACTACAGGTGTAACTGAGGCAATATACTTTATTTTGGCAGCAATGATTGAGAACGGAGAAGAACTGCTAATTCCTGGCCCAACTTATCCCTTATATATCAATAATACAAAATTTTACGATGGTGTCCCTGTGGAATATGAACTTAATGAACAAGATGATTGGGAACCTAATATCGATGATCTAAGAAAAAAGATTACTAAAAAGACCCAAGCAATATTAATATGTTCCCCGAATAATCCTACAGGCGGACTATTTAGCAAAGAAAAAGTGAAAGAAATAATTGATTTAGCTGGTGAGTATAACTTACCCATACTTTCTGATGAGATTTATGATCAAATTACCTATGAGAGAGATTATGTTTCACCTGCATCTTTAAGCAAGGATGTCCCGATAATTGGAATGAATGGTTTTTCAAAAGCACATCTAGTTACTGGTTGGAGATTAGGATATTTGTATTATCATGATCCAGAAAATAAATTAGCAGATCTTAAGGATGGTATCGCAAAATTAGCTCGTGCTAGATTATCCGCGAGTACGATAGCACAATATGCAGCGATAGAGATTTTCAAGAGAAAGAATAACCATACATCTGAAATGGTTAGAACATTAAAGGAAAGGAGGGATTATTCTTATAAACGATTGCGCCAGATAGAAGGTATTAGTTGCGTTAATGCGAGCGGAGCTTTTTATTTATTTCCTAAAGTTGATTTAAAAGAATTTAATAAATGGAAAAATGATAAGGAGTTTGCCATCGATTTACTTAAGGAAACAGGAGTATGTTCTGTATATGGTTCTGGTTTTGGCAAGTATGGTGAAGGTCATATTCGACTGACTTTTTTACCTGAATTAGAGACTTTAGAAAAGGTTTATAATCATTTAGAGGACTTTTTGAAATAGAACTGTAATTAAAATCTTTCATCTAATTCTTTACCACAATTGTAGCAATATTTTTTTTCAGCTTTCCAATAATTCTCTTTATAGTTTTTAATATATTTTTTTAACATTTTATTTATATTTGTGTAAATATCATAAAACATAGAATTGTCAATGGAAATAATTTTTATATTTTCTTTTTGGTATAGTCTTAGTTTTTCTTTTTTCCTTTTATTGTATCGCTTCCCATAATAACCCCAATATTCTATATATATATCGTATTTCGGTAAATACCAATCACATTTAACTTTATTTCCCCGTAAACTGATGACCTTTTCATAGATGTGCTGAATTCCAAGGAAGAAAAGATAGTTATCTATAATTAATTCACCTTTAGACTTAACTAAATGTCCATCTAGACATCTAAATGTGCTAATTTTCTCTGTTTTCTTGTTAAATTTACTTTTATTTTTATACTTTTTAATTCCAAAGTATATCAGGATTAAAATCAATAAGAATATAATGCCAACTATTACAAGAAATATAAATGGATTTCCCATTTTTTATGTTTGTTAATAGTTTGGTTTTCTATGATGCATATAACGTTAGGCTTTTTAAATCTATAGGGTCATTCAAATTACATATGAAAGAAATGTGTAATACAATTTTAAAATCAGAAATGGAATATGAAAATTCAAAAATAAAATACTTACTCTTAGAGAATAAAAAAAAAATTTGAAGAAAATTGTGTATTTATTAATTTTATAAATCTCTTGCTTTTACTGTCTTACGACCATTAGCTTTTGCTCTTTTAACTGCTTCATCAAGCATTTCTATAATTATTTTATTAAGAGCTTCTCCATCAAGAACACCACTTGAAGTGTTACATTCCTTAGCCTTTATAAATTCCCGTACTTTAGATTTTACAAATAGGGGTTCTACTTTTGCCATTACTCATCATCCTCTTTTAATAATTTTTTATTTTTATACCTTAATTCTAATCTGATTAAATTTAAAGGAATTTCATTTGTTATTAATATAAATTATTAACATATGAGTTTTTAAATCTTTTTGAAAATTCTATTCTAAATCACATTTTTTTAATTATCTGAGTTTTCATAAGGTTCTTAACTTTATCTTCAATGGAATTTTATATGAATTCAAAATTGAAAACTGTAGAAGTCTATCAACCATTTAATAATGAAATAAATAAGAATTATCATTTGATGTATTTTTCGCATATCTACTATAAAAGAAAATACATCTCTTAGAATTTAGTAGTATAAGTATAAATTAGTTCCATCAAATGAAATGAAAAAAAAGAAAAGGTAATATTAGTTAATTTGTTTGAGTGTAGAGAAAGAGAATATTATTTCTCTAAGTTTACTTTGGTGGAGCAAGTACAATTTCAATGCTTGACACATTATTATTTTGCCCGTTTTCACCCTCAAGTTGCTCTGTGGAAAGCTTTATGTCTCTATATTCAGTTCCCTTTAAGAATCGATTTCTTAAAATCTCACACACATCGACTGCATGAGAGATTGCTCTGCCACGAGCTTTTACGGTGCATTCTTCACCTTTATTGAGGATCATCATTGTCGCCATAACATAATTCATAGTTGGGCGACGGCCAACAAAAACGCTATTTGCTTCTTTTGCCATGTATATAACCTCTAAGTTTTTTTTGTTTATAATTGATTTTTTTTTGTAGTTTTGTATTTCTGCATTAAAGTATAATCGTAATTTCAAATTACGAGTATTACCATTTATGTGAATTTTTTTCTTCATAAAAATTTTATTATCAATTTAATAATTTTTCGAGATAATTCTTAAAAAAAAGTGCATTTTTGCAAGTAATTAAAAAAAAAAAAGGATTACGAATTTTACATACCTTTTAATTGTACTCCAAGATAAAACAGAAACCAGGAAAGAAATATTGAAGCTAAACCAATAATACCTCGTAATTGTTTTTTTATATATTTTTTTTATTTAAAGTATGAAGATAAGATGGAAAGTGATTCTATATTACTCAAACTTATTATTTTGGTTCTTAAATTCCTCAGTTTTATCTTTATCTTTAGCTTTTGTTTCTTCTTTTTTATAAATGTCAATTATAATACTAACGATAAGTAGAATTGAAATAATTATTAATAATGGTATTAATAAACCTGATTCTGTTAAGAAAATTTTTACCCAACCGAGCAAGGGTATCTTAAAAACCACAATTCCGAATATGTTTTCTTGAGGTACCCATCCTTCATCTACTAAATAGTTTGCATCACCTTTGGTTCTAAATTGCCAGATACCGCCTTCAAATTTCTTATCTACGACCCTATGGACTATAGGTTCTTCTGGAGGATTTGACCATACGCCATGAGCGTCAAAAACAATAATATCTCCATCTTTATCTTCTATAGTACCATTCCGAATTTCACTTGGGGGAACACCTCTCACTATTAACAAGTCTCCTCGACTTATAACCGGTTCCATTGAGCCAGACTCAACCACAACTATGGGAGTTTCCGTATTTAGAGTTATTTGTAGTATGAAATAGAGTAAAAAAGAGCCCAAAAAAGCAATGGATATCATTATTACGGCATATATTATTTTTTTCCGGCTTTTAGGTTCCTTTTGATCTTCTTGTTTAGTCTTTTTATGATTTCTTTCCATAATACTATTTATATTCTCTTCTTTGACTAAATAAATAAAAAAATCAATATAAATATTGGTTAATCCTATCAAATGAGTTTAGATTTATAGTTAAGTATGATTATGGAGTTTAAAATTAAAAATAAATAACCCAACTGTATGTGAATAGCTGAAAGTAAATTGAGAGTATGATTTTTTTAGGGGAAAGTTAAGTAAATATACATCTTTAGTAATAGGTTATATTATATATAGGATTTTGGAAAACTTAAAGATTAAATTTCCAGATTTAACATATTCAATTCCAAATTATTAATTTTCTATTCCAAAATATCCGACTAAAATTAAGAAAATATTTTAAAGAATAATATCTTAATCAAGAACTATTGAGTAAATGAAGATTTTATGATTCATTTAAATTATTAGGGTGAGGGAAAACCTCTTGTATATGGAAGGTCCATTTATAAAAGAATATATCGTAGGAGATATTATCAAAGAAATTGAGAATGAAGGTTTTTCAATTGAAAAAATATTTGTTGAAGATTTTATCGAAAATTTCCAGAAAAAATATAACCGATTACCCAAGAAGGTTGAAATTAAACCGATAGCGAAAAGTTACCTAAAAAGTCTTGAACAAAGTTCTTTTGATCATGAACATCATTCATTAAAAAATGAAGATAATACCTTAAATGAAGAGATTGAACCCATAATAAAGAATTTCTTAAAAAAAAGAAAACTAATTAATTCGATTACAGAGGATAGTTTATTTAGATACACGGGTGAAATATTAACTATTCCTAAAACTGAAGGAAGAAGATATTGTCCAATTTGTGGAAATGATGAAAGTTTTTTTAAGATCCATGAATCTATAGATAAAAATTATATAATTAGCCATTATCCAAAAATTTATGGAAAAAAATACAGTTGCGATGGTTGTGGCTGTATTTGGCACGAAAGTTAAGAAAACCCCTCCATCGCTATTTTTCCCTATCTCTTTCGATTTGTCCTTTCTATTAGCGAGAAGTCTCTGTTATTTAAATAACTTTTAAATAGATCATAGTTTAAAATATTATAAATAAAATTAATACTTATTTTAAAAATTTAAAAGTTATGGTGAAAAGTATGGAAGCAGATCATGCAATCATATATAATCCTATTGCTGGAAAGGCAGAGCAGACGGAAAAGGATATAGAGTATATGTGTAATTGTTTAGATGATTTGAAGATATCATACAAGCTCTTTCAGACAGAATATGCCCAACATGCCATCGAACTTGCTACACAATTAGCTAAGGAAGGATATCGCGTAATTGCTGCTGGAGGGGATGGAACGTGTAATGAAATAATGCACGGAACCATTATTTCAAACACAAACGCTCTTGTAGGCTTTATACCTATGGGCTCGGGTAATGATATTCCTGCAGCAATAGGTTATAGAGCAGATATCAAGCGGTCTTGTGAAATTATTGCTGAAGGTCACTCTAGTAAATGTGACATTGGTTATGCTAAAAGAGATGACGGTACGAAACGTTATTTTTTAGGAATAGGCTCACAAGGCTTTGATAGCGAAGTCGCTCGTAGATCTAATGAAGATAAAGAAAAAGATTATAATATGATAATTCTCACTTTATTAAAAGAATGGGAAAACCAAGAGATCATCGTGAAAATGGATAATGATACATACGAAGGTGAAGCAAATCTTGCCGCTGTGGGGCTTTCTGGAGCATATGGTGGGGGTATGTTTATTTGCCAAAGAGCTAGTATTGAAGACGGTCTTTTTGATATCAGCATTGTAAATATTGACAAGGTTAAGTTAGCTAGGCAATTCAGAAGAATGTATAATGCCTCGTTACTCCCACATCCTGATATTCAAGAATATCAGAGTAAGAGAGTAAGAGTAGAAATGAGGACGTTTGAAGATGAGCCTTATGTATGCCAAGTTGATGGTGAAGTATTAGGATCACTTCCTGTTAATTATGAATGCATTCAAGATGGTTATGAATTCATACGACCGAAAACAAATGAATTTGCAGAAGAATTCAAACAAAAATATGGACATTATATGTGGGAATGTACACACTAAATTGAAATCTAATTTCTAATAACCTTTTTCTAGTCTGATTTTATGCCTGATTGGGAGGATATTTTTAAGAAAGACGGTAAAGTATTTGAAACACCACATCCCGATATGGAAAGGATATCCACACTTTTTAAGAAAAGGGATATCCGTAAAATCTTAGATATTGGATGTGGATCAGGTCGTCATCTAGTCTTTTTTTCTAAAAGGGGTTTTGAGATATTTGGAATAGATGCTTCACCAAGTGCTTTAGATATTTCAAATGAGTGGTTAAAAGAAGAGGGACGTTTTTGTGATTTAAAATTACATCGAATTGAAGATATATTTCCCTATTCTGACGAGTATTTTGATGCTCTAATTTCTATACAAGTGATTCATCACAATTTATTAAAAGACATCGAATTTACGATAAATGAGATGAAACGGGTTCTAAAATCAAAAGGATTAATCTTTATCACATTTCCTCTTTTTGGAGTAGGTTCAAAATTAGAACAATGGGATCTGAAAGAGATCGAAAAAGGGACTTTTATTCCTCAAAAGGGGCCAGAAAGAGGTTTGCCTCACCACTTTTTCACAAAAGACGAGATATATCAATTATTTAAATCTTTTAAAATTCTTCAACTCTATGTTGATGAGACAAAACATAGAGCGTTATTAGCAGAAAAGAGAGATTAACTCTAAAAGTCATCAAGAGTATAAATATTCAAAAGATCATTAAAAAACTTCTGCTTTCTAGCAATATTTCCTAAGATCATCGCTGCCTTAGAATATCTCATAACCAAACTTATATTACCTTCAATTTTCACATGTCCACTCATTATAGCATTCATTAATTTTAGTTGTCCTAAACGAATCTTTTTCCACACATGAAACGGTGCTTTTATAGTTAAAATTGCTGGTTTGGGGATATCATCATTTGGTCCAAGCAATTTTACACCTAGGCACATCCCATCTTTTAAGTCCATAAAAATTTTTATATTATCTATAACTTCTCCAGAAGCTTCAAAAATGTATAGCGTGCCTCCTTCAAAATCGATACCCCACCCTTTTGCAGCGATTCTATATTCAGAACTCTCGTTAATTGCCTTACAAAACTCTTTATCAAAATTATTGCTGATATTTTTGATATCTTGGAACTTTATCATAAGTAGAAGTATTTAACAAAAGATTAATATCTATCATATATTAAACATTCTTGCCTTTTGGATGTGCTTGTCCTAATTATTATCCATCAAATCAGATTGTCTTTTTTTTACTAAATATCTTTTAATCAAGAAAAAGATCGTAATTCCAAAAAAAAGAAAAGCAATAATCAATATTATATTAACCACTTCTGTGCTAAGAAGGTTAATATCACCTGTCCAAGGGTAATTCCCTGTATAAGTTTTATTTTGCATGAGATAATTATTATATATAAATTGTTCAACTGTTTTCCCCGTTACCTCAAGACTGTTGTTTGAAATAGAAGTAAGATCATCATTAACCGTGTGATGGAAAGGCCAGCTCGGGTTATTCCAAAAATTAATTATTAAATCTGCTGAAGGAATTCCATAATTAATAAAAGCAACGTGATCATCAGTAATAGAAGCAACCGTCGGACTTCCAGGAAATTCTGAAGTATATCCTAATTGCTGTCCAATTTCAAATAGTTCTTCAATAAGAGAAGAAGTAGAGTACTGTTCATTAATAAATTCTAAATTAACACCACCTACCATATCCAATAATATCATTGCGTCAAATAATTCATAAGAAGAATTAAAAAAAAAGTCTATATCTTCAACAAATTTATTAGATCCTTCACACCAATCCCATCCACTAATACCAGGACCATAATCATATCCTTGGTCTTCTGCATCAAAAAAAAGAAACCAAATTTGACATGACAAGTTATCTTTAAGAGTATAGAAAATTCTGGCTAAATCAATTAACACCGCGCACCCACTAGCCCCATCATTGGCTCCCGGTATGGGATCATCTCTCTTAAGCACATCTGGATCTTTTGTTGCTCTTGCTCGAGAATCATAATGTGAACTTAATATGACAATATTATTCAAATGTTCATTAAGTTTAAATAACACATTTTGACAATCAATTGATTGAACAGTAAAATTATGGAATATATAGGTAAAATTCACATCGATATCCTTAAACTTTTCTACAAAATATTCAGCGCATTCTTCTCTACCTTGCGTTCCAGGAATTCTAAATTGCGTAGTATTAATATTAAGTTGATCCTCAACATAAGAATATGCATTATTACCGCTAAATTGTAGTGGAAATTCAATATTACGAATATCATTGCCAAATAATAAAAATATTGGAAAAATCAGAGGTAATGAAATTATAAGAATTAACGTTATGATTACAAATGCTTTATATATTCTTTTAACTCTAGATCACCAATAAAAAGCTTAAAAATATTAACTAAGCTAATAGAATGAAAAATAAAAAATAATATTTTTGATTTTAAATTGGTTCAAAACCTAAATCAGTTTTAGTTTCTCCTTTAATTTCAGTTTCTAAGAACTTAACTTTTACTGGCATGCCTATCTTGATTGTTTCTGGGTTTTTCTCATCAACTCCAACAAGCTGAGCTGAAATCATAGAACCTTCTTTTAGTTTAATTATTGAAAAACAATATGGATTGTTTCTATCATATCCTTTTTGAATGAAATAAGGCGTTCCAACGGTGATGCTTGTAAAAGCTGCCAATTCACCTTTTCCAGACATCTCCACCCATTCCATATTAGCTGTATCACACTTCGGGCATAATTTTCTTACAGGTGTGTATAAAGTACCACAATCTTTACATTTAGAACCCATTAATTTTTTATTTTCCAAGAATTCCAAATAATTTTGTATAGTAAAATCCTTCTCATTTTCTGTCATTTTTTCAAGTTCACCTCTATTTTTGATATATTGTCACTACACAGGTTCCTCCACTTCCACCGAGATTATGCGTAAGAGCCCGTTCAACATCGAATTTAACTTGTCTATTTCTTTCCGCAACTCCTCTCATTTGTTTAAATATCTCGACGGGCATAGCCGCTCCACTTGCTCCAACGGGATGTCCTTTACTTTTAAGTCCACCTGAAGTGTTAATTGGAAGTGACCCATCTCTTTTTGATTCTCCGTTTTTTATAGCCTCAACAGCTTTTCCTTGTTCATAAAATCCTAAATCTTCCATTGCCACTATCTCCGCTATGGTGAAACAGTCATGAACTTCAGCTATTTGTATGTCTTTCGGCTTTAATCCAGACATCTGATATGCTTGTCTTGATGCCTCCTTTGCTGCAATAAATGATGTCAAAGAATCTCTGTCGTGAAGTGAAAGAGCAGCACTTCCTTGACCCGTTCCGGTTATCCATATAGGTGTATCTGTGAATTTCTTCGCTTTGTCTCCTGATGCTAAGAATAAGCATGCTGACCCATCAGTAATCAGAGAACAATCGAAGAGCCTTAATGGATAAGCAATAATTGGATTAGCTGAACTCTTAAGAAAGTCAAATTCATCAGACCAATCAGGAATTTCTCTTCCTTCCTTCTCATATCTTTTCATTTTACTATTCATCATATCCTTAATGGATTGCTGCATTTGAGCGTAAGGATTCTCAGCACCGTTGCTATGGTTCTTAATTCCGACTCTCATTAAATCTTCTGCAGTAGTTCCATATTTTTTAAAGTGAGCGGAAGCTAAAGTACCATATAAACCTGGAAAGGTGGCTCCTGCAGGATACTCAAATAAACTGTCGGATGCCGTTGCTAATACATCTGTAACCCCTGCGGTTGGGAGTTCTGTCATGCATTCTACTCCACATACGACAACAACATCATGGATTCCCGAGGCAATTGCAATTATCGCTTGCCTTAGAGCTATGCCGCTACTGGCACAAGCACCTTCAAATCTTGGTGCGGGTTTTGGCGTTAATCCAACTAAATTAGCCATTTGGGGACCTAAATGTCCTTGATGATTGAATAAATCCGAAGAATAATTTCCCACATAACACGCATCAATATCTTTTGGTTCAATTCCATTATCTACACTTTCCTTAGCGTTAAGCCAAGCATCAATCCATAGATCGGGATTTCGTTTGACTGGGAAATGATTTCCAAATTTAGACATTCCAGCTCCCACTAACGCTACTTTTCTAGCTAGTTTTGTCATTTTTCCAACCTATTATGACTTGATATTATTATTTTTTAAAATTAATACATAGAATTGTTGCATTTTTTTAATTCTTATTCTTTCTAAATTAAATACTCTTTGAAACTAGGATTTTTATTATTCATGTTTAAAATATTTTAATAAAAACCAAATTTCAAAAACTATACCTATTGAAGTTATTATAAAAGGAGCTAAATAGTTAACTTTTTCGATAAGAATACCCCCAATCACTCCAGTAGGAATATATCCAATACCTCTAACGAATGCAACTACACCGTACGATTCTGCTTTCTTATTTTTACCCAAATCTGTAAGGATTATTTGTTCAGATGGAATAAATGTAACTATTGAAAAAGCAAAGGAAATATGGCCAAATATTAATAAAGGAATAATCGTTTCTGTAATTGAGTTAGCCCAGAGAATTGCTGCTGCTATATTGAAAGCAAAAAAACCTAATCCAAAACATTCACTTAAAAGAAGGGATTTCATTTTTCCAAGTTTATCGGCTATTCGACCCGCGGGGATTTGAAAAACCATATTAGTAATATTCATCCATATTACTATGGATGAAATTTGATTGGTTGCTAAATGATAATAATCATTTAAACCGCCATAATAAATCGATAATGAGATACCATAGATAAAAATATCTAAAGTAAAGAATATTAGTATGGCTCTCATTC
>CAYUTF010000031.1:2396-31692 GCA_964447495.1 uncultured archaeon | reverse complement strand
AGAAATTACTGAATCCAGAAATATAAAAGAATCAACGGTAGATTTCTATAAATAATAACTTTCTTTCTTTTAATTTTATTAGCAACTTAAATGAGTAGCGATTTTCCACTTGAAGGCTTTGGATGGTCTTTAAGGGTATATCATTTTAAATTTTTTATCTAGATTGTCATTTTCTATAAATGGTATTAGATTCAAAATATTATAAACAAAATTCTTTATTACAGAATTATCATCAGTATCTTTTATAACATCAAAATTATTTAAAGAATTCTTAATTTCAGTTAATTCTTTCAATAGGTTTATGAAACAATTTTAGAATTACGATTCTTTTTAATATCTTAATTGATATATCATATATGATAAAAAATATACTATAATGTAAAAAATATACTTTATAGAATAAAGAGCATAAAAATGAAGTGGGCAAATACATGGTTAAAAAAATTATACCATGGAGGGAATACAAAAAAAGGGTGTTTCATCATGGGAACTCTTATTGGCTTGTTTACGGGATTATCCAGAAGTGTAATTTCAATTAATCAAGGAGAACCTGTGATAATTGCATTTTTATACGGTATACTATTTAGTATAATGTGGGCTACGCCATTGTTCGTAACGGGAATTATTAGATACCCAAAATCGAGAGGAAAAAAAGACTCCTAATTTTCATTTTTAGTAAATTCAATTATTTTTTGAACTTTAAGGATTTCTCCTAAGTATGATGGACTAGCGGATAGCAAGAAGTAAAACGATCCTTAATTGAAAGAATGATAATGTTCCCTCTTTTTTAATTTACTCGATGAGATTATTGACTACAAGGTAGCAAATATTATTATTTCCTATAAAGATAGATTAAGTAGAGTTGGATTTAGTTTATTTTATTATTTATTTCAAAAATTTGGCACAATTATTATTGTGATTTCTGAAGGAGGAAATGAAAAGTTAGATTCACAAGAGATCTTTGAAGAAATCGTGCCGCGCCTCCATTGTTATTCAATGAAGTTATCTTCAAAAAGAAAAAACAAGATTATTGAGGCTTTATTAAGAGAAGATGAGATTAACTGAAGTTATGCAAGTAGAATATTCATTGAAATTATCAGAGTTATGTCATTTAGCTAAAAATTTGTATAATTTAGCTAATTGGTATATCAGACAGGATTTCTTTAATCTCAATAATTTTTTGACCTATTATGATTTAGATTTCATTCTTAAAACCAAACAAGTTTACCAGAACCTTCCTTCTCAAACATCACAACAAATTCTCAAATGTGTAACTCAAAATTGGAAATCATATTTTAAAAGTATTAAGGAGTATAGTCGTAATTTTAGGAAATTTAAGAAAAAGCCTAAAATACCTAAATATAAAAAGAAAAACGGGGAATCTGTAGTAAGTTTCACTAATCAGCAATGTAAGAGAGAACAAGGATATTTACACTTTCCGAAAAGAGTACATATTAATCCCATTAAAACAAGAATTAATGAAAGATTAAAAGAAGTAAGGATAATCCCTTTAGGAGTAAAGTATAAAATTGATCTTGTGTATGAAAAAAAAGAGAAGGATCTAGGATTAGATAAAAGTCATATGTTAAGCATGGATTTAGATTTAAATAATCTCATAAATGCGATAAATAATAACGGATGTAAACCGTTTATTATTAAAGGTGGGATGATAAATTCTATAAATCAATATTATAACAAACAATTAGCATACTATAGGAATATCGAAAACAAGAAAGGCAATTTTACTGATACAAGACGAATTCAAAAACTTCATTTAACTCGAAACAATAAACTTACTACCTTATTTCATCGAATTTTAAAGAATGTAATTGAATATTGCACTTTGCACAACATTGAAACAATAGTAATAGGATATAATCATGTGTGGAAGTAAAAGATCAATATAGGAAAAAGAAATAATCAGAAATTTGTACAAATCCCTTTCTTGAAATTAGTAAAACAAATCGAATATAAAGCTCAATTAGAAGGAATTCATGTCTTAATAGTCAATGAAAATCACACTTCTAAATGCTCTTTCTTGGATAATGAACCAATTAAAAAGCATGAAAAATATGGAGGAAAAAGAATTTCTAGAGGATTGTTTAAAACATCCAAAGGTGTTTTAGTTAATGCTGATGTAAATGGGGCATATAATATCATGAAAAAGGCATTCCCAAATGCCATTTCGGTTGATGAGATAGAGACATTCGGACTGATGCCACAAATAATACAACAAAACATTGTTGATACTGTTATTTGAAATAGAATGAGAATATTTTTAACTTGTTTTAATGGTCTAGTTGCATACCACAATCCTTACAGAAATGAGCATTAGGTACAATTTTTGCACCACAATATTTACATACTCCCCCCAGAACATAAGAATTAGACTCTTTATCGATATTTGTAACAACATTTTTTACATTGATTTCATTTAAGATCGTTGTGTTGATTAAATCACTTAAATCATAGCTCTTATTTTTACCATACGTTTCATTATCTGCCAAGGTTATAGAAAAGATGTGACTGTCTCTTGTTTCAACTTTTACAATAAATATTTTTCCTTGTTTTAAAGGATATACTTTTTTAATGTTTTTTAATGGAATTTTGAAACCTTCGTTGAAATTATC
Organism: uncultured archaeon; assembly: GCA_964447495.1. Lineage (GTDB taxonomy): Archaea > Asgardarchaeota > Lokiarchaeia > Sigyniarchaeales > SOKP01 > SOKP01. The sequence goes on along the minus strand of CAYUTF010000031.1, from coordinate 29,062 downwards.
CACAGAAGAGCCGATCTCTGTTAAATTGATATTCGATTTTTTTAATAAGGATAATACTTGACTTGTTAGTAGAATTTTTCCAAATTCCATACTAAATTGCCAATTCTTATCCACTTCTCCCTCACAGAAATATCCTGCAGAACTGTATATTAATGACATGACTCCCATTTAATATTATTATTATAATTAATAGCTTTCTATTTTCTCAATATTTTATCACCTATTTTAATTTATTTATCATTGCTCTCAAGTTGCAATAAATATTTAAGTATAAACCCGATACTTAGTTTGAACAAAGTAATTTAGAAACTTCTAGGTATAAAAATAAAAAACAGAATGAGGATATGAAAATTGTCATTACAAAAAACTAGAGAATTTATACTTCAAGAAAAAATGATCTCGTTAACTGACAAAGGAACAATAATGAATACAAACAAAGAAGTTATTGGTACATTTGGAGGAAAGCTAATTAAAATAGGAAATACTTACAGGATACGTGATCTTGAAGACAATCCAGTGTTAACAGTTCATGAAAAAGTAATCTCCATGCGTTCTGCTTATACATTCTATAAAGGCGGGGAACAAGACGAAGATAAATATATTGGAAAACTGAAACGTAAAATAGTCTCTGTCAAACCTAAGTATTGGTTTGAAGACCCAAATGAAAATAAAGTCTTTACTATGAAGGGAAATATTTTTACCTTAAAATTCAACATTCTAAAAGATAATAAGGTTATTGCTGAGATTCATAAAAAATTCTTCAAAAGTATTCTTAAAGGGACCTATGGAATCAAGATGATACCTGATTTAGATGATGATTCTGCTATGCTAGTTTTAGGAATTGTTTTAATGCTCCATCATGAAAAAGAAGAAAATAGGTAGGATTTTTAGGAGCTTTAATTGATCTTTTTTTTTATTTTAATTTTTTTCAAAAGCTTAAACATTTAATTAGATTTAAAATTTTTATAAATCATTTACGAATGTTTCAATCCTATTCATAGCTTCTTCAAGTTTACTTAATTCAGTTGCATAAGAAATTCTTACCATATCATTTGAGTAGGAACCAAATGTTTTACCTGGGACTAGAGCAATTGCATAATCCTTCATGAGATTTTTAGAAAATAGTTCTCCATCTATATTAAAATTCCTGACAGAAGGCATTATATAAAATGCTCCTTTTGGTTTCACCACCTCGAATCCCATTTCTTTTAATCTAGTAAAGACAAACAAGCGTCTCTTGTCAAAACTCTTTAGAATGTCTATAAAAAAAGCTCTATCCATCTTTAAGGCCTCAAGAAAGCCATATTGAGCAGGATGATTCGTTCCTGCAGCAGTATACTGATGATATTTTTCCATTAAATCAATAACTTCCTTTCGGGCGATTACGTAACCTAATCTGAAACCTGTAGCGGAGAATAACTTTGACATAGCATTTAAAGTAATAGTTCTTTCAAACATCCCGTCAAGAGATGCAGGACTAATATGTTTTAATCCATCGTATAGATAATTTTCATATACTTCATCTGAAATCAAATATAAATCATTTTCTTTTATAATTTCAACGAGTTCATTTAATTCATTGGAACTTATAACATATCCCGTAGGATTATTTGGCGTATTTATTAAAATCGCTTTAGTTTTAGGATTAACTGCTTGTTTAATTGCTCCAAGATTTAAGCTAAAATCTTCCTTCCTTTGAATTTCTACGAGTTTTACACCAAAAAATACTGCTAAATAGAAATAAGAGATGAAGTTAGGAGAGGACATTATTAGCTCATCCCCAGGGTTAAAAATCGAAGCAAATGTGAGAGAAAGTGCTTGAGAGCCACCATTAGTAACGATGATATTCTCTTTCCAATGAACATTAATGTTGTTGAATTCCTTTACTTTTTTTTCTAATTGCTCCAATAACGCAGGAATACCCCGAGTTGGAGCATAGTATGTTATATTTTTCTTTAATGCGCTAATATTACCCTCGATTGCCGGTTTTGGGGTTTTAAAGTCAGGTTGTCCGATCCCTAAACTTATTACATCCTCCCGACCCGCTGCGAGATCAAATAACTCACGAATCTTAGATTTTGGTGCTTGAGCTACTTTTTGAGATAATTCTTTCATAAATTATGCACTATTCAATTCTATTTAAAAGATTTGATTTTTACTGCAAACTACTTTATATGAAGTCATGGAGTCTTTTTAAATTTAGAATCAGTAGTTTTACACATTTTCTCCATAATTACGTAATATTTGATAAACTAAGTTTTTAAATGCCATCTCCACATTCTCACCAAATTTCGCACTCGTCTCAATGAAATCACTCGCTTGTATTTCTTCTGCCAACTTCTTCCCCTCTTCCGTTAAGACCGCCCGCTGATCAGTTAAATCGCTTTTATTACCGATCAATATATATGCTCCTTCTTTTTTTACGTAATTTTTAAAATCCTTAAGCCATTTCGAATCTACATTATCAAAGGTACTATGTCTGGTAATATCATAAACAACAAGTGCACCTACACATCCCTGAAAATACATAGATCTAATAACATTATACTTTTCTTGACCGGCAAGATCCCACATAATTAATCTAATTTTTGCATTAAATTTTTCGAGGATTACGTCTTTTCGGATAATATTCGCTCCAAGTGTAGGTTTATAATCCTCTTCAAAAGCACCTTCCACAAACTGATTGATTAGAGAGGTTTTACCGACTGCTGCATCTCCTAATATCGTCACTTTAAACACATATTCCTTTGCTTCTTCGGCACACATTTCCCTTCAATTATTCCATCAATAATTTTTATGCAAATTTATATTTACTTAAGATCTATATAACTCTTTTTTGATTTTTGTTACTATTTATTTTTCGTTGCTTTAGGTTTTAAATGTTTTTTCTATCGTTAATTTCAAAATAAATGAATTATGGTTAGGATCACTCACGTTTTCCTTTGTACTTACTTGTATCACTTGAAAATCTGTCGGTAACGTCTTTTCTAAGGAATTAATAAGAAACCCTTTAAATAAATCACATGATACTCCAATTTCAGAACAAAAAACACATTTATTCACTCTAATAATTACTGAATAATCCTCTTGTTTTATAATTGATACTTTCCAGTCAGTATTAATGAGTTCATTAATTTCACTGATGATTTCTCCAAAATTTTTACCAAAAGGAAAGAGATAAAAGGCAAATTTCCTCCCAATCTCGTGCAAGAGATCATTTGAATCATAGAGCAGACAATTCTGAGCAGATATAAGTTTCTTAAACGAAAAAAAATCAATATACCCGTTTGGGTCCACATCTCGCATATCCTTTAATTCTAATAATTCTGCTTCTCTAAGGATCGATTTCATTCCATCGTAATCGAGAGTATCTAAGTAGGATTGCAAAAGTGCGGTTATCACTTTATTTTTAACCGTCCCCTTATAATCTCCTATAATATCCGTATTATCAAACATGCTTTTACGATGCTGTTTCGTCTAAAATGTCTAATGCTCTTTTTTTCTTGTTCTCTATAATTGTAGAATATTGAAACCATTTAAGGTTTTATTTTTCAATAAACTGTGAGTAAAGCGGTTATACATAATCTGTATCTGATCCTAAGAATATGACTTGCACTTTTTTCAACAAACTCAAATACTCCTAAACAGAATGGTACTGACTAAAAAAAGTAATTTCAACTTGTAAATAATGAAGAAAAAGTTTGATTAAATATAGTATAAAAATTATAGTTTGATTTTGCTTAATCTTTTACAGTTTCTAAAAGTTCTTTTATTTCTGATTGGATAACCTCGGGTTTCTTTGCTTCAGCACCCTTGATTGCGTTAGCTAGCTCTAAACGCTCCCTGTGTATAGTATTCATGGCACAAAAGGGCACTTCTAAAACTTTAGCTTTATCATCTGGATCGATTACTCCGTAATGCACAAGGCAGCGACATACCCTATCAAGGTCGAAATTGTATGCGTCCTGGAAATGCATCGCTGAGATCATCAAATTCTTACTGTGCAGAAAATTTGCGGCAGATGCTAAGTTCGGTGAGGCTACCAGTCGCGCAAAACCTTGAAGTGTTTTACTAGTGAGGATTTTTTCAGGATGTTTGATGTAGCGTGTAGCTCCAGCGAAATAGTAGGCTTTCATCATCTGGCGATAACCAAGGCTGGTCATGTCATCAATAAATTTACCTACTGTTGACGCAACACCACCAAAGTCTTCTAAGTTCACTCCTTTCAAGAATCCAGTTGGTTTCGGAATTTCTCTATCCTGAACCATATCATAAACTTTATTCGACCATCGAACCAAGCCCTCAGCATCGAAATATTTTTCAATAGGTTCCCACTCATCTTTTTCATTGACAACAATAATCGTAGCAAACCCGCAATCTTTATGGCTTGTCATCCCGAATTCGGGCATATCATCAAACCAAGCCAGAAGGCGAGTCATTTTAGCAGTGGTCGCAATCGGGTAGAATTTTTCAATAGCATTGTTAGTGTGCTTGTTGATTGCAACTTTAAGGTCCGAAGTTGTATATCGTAAATCCATTAATTCTTCGAAGCTGATACGTCCGCATAAAGATACTGGCTGAAAAACTACGCCTGAGACTACATCCCAGTTATCTTTTGCATAATCCAAGATGTTGCCGACTTCATTATCATTTACGCCTTTCGCAATGACAGGTACTAACATGAGGCCAAAGAAACCAATTTTTCTAGCATTTTCGATGACTCTTTGTTTTAAGGGCCATAAATTGACGCCTCGAATCTTTTTCCACACTTCTGGGTTATCAGTGGCGTCAAATTGCAGATAAATGGCATCCATCCCAGCATCTTTACATTTTTTCATAAAATCTATCGATTTTGCGAATCGAACGCCATTGGTGGTTACCATTACTTCGGTAAACCCTAATTCTTTCCCTTTACGGATGATTTCAGGAAGATCATCTCGTACCGTAGGTTCTCCTCCAGATATTTGAAGCATAACAGCAGCAACGGGTTTCATTGATCGGAAATGTTCCATGATCTGAACTAGTTGATCAAAAGTCGGTTCTACCACATACCCTTTAGCACTTGCATTAGCAAAGCAGATTGGGCACGTGAGATTACACCGGTTGGTGATATCAATTAAACAAATATTTGGGGCACTTTTATGGTTATCGCACAGACCGCAGTCGTAGGGACAACCATTTTTAATTTCTTTAATTCCTGATGAGACACTTTCAGGTTTTGTAGAGTTATTTATTGTCGAACCAATCTCATCTGTGAAAGTTTGACTCCACTTATATTCTTCAGGATCAATCGAAATTTTATCTTTGAAGTCACCATGTTCTTTACAGTTTTTACGCATCATAACAAAATTAGTTGCGGGATCAACGTAGATTTCAGCGGGTATCGTTTGAAGGCACTCAGGACATATGCTTGTGGTGCGCCTTATAATCTCTTCAGTCATTTATATCAATACTCACGTTTTTCTTTTTTAATAAAATAGTTATTTAATTAAAAGGTTAGTTAAGCTTTTAATTTAAGCTTTTTAGTAGGTTTCATAATCGGATAAGTATTATTAAAATTATTAAAAATCAGCGCTATTTTTAATAATGAATAAAAGCACATTACTTAATAGCATCGAAAGGCGCATATAGATGCGCAAGTCTATATAAAGAGTCAAAATTCATATATATTTTGGAGTTAAAAATCGTATTAGTAAAATACGAAACTTAGGTTATCTTAATTATGAACCCAGCAAAGAATAGAAAATTGAATAAAATTAGTATTTTCAAAATAATAAAAAAAGAAAACATAAAAACTCAGGTTATAAATGAGAGTTTAACCAGCTTATCACATCTCTAAAAACTTCATCGCGGTTAATTTCGTTAAAAATTTCATGATGAGCATTTTCATAGAATTTATATGATATATCTTTTATTCCGTATTTTTCAAATCGATTAATCATTGCAGAGACGCCTTTTGTTTTATTCCCAACGGGGTCTAATGTTCCCGCAATGAAATAGATTGGTAGTTCTTTGGGCACTTTCTCCTCATTTTTCTTTTCATAAATTTTTTCCATCCCCTTTATAAATTCTAGCCATAGAGGAGCTGGACTGATAAATCCACACCATGGATCATCTACATACTTTTGTACTTCAGATTTATCTCTACTGAGCCATTCGAACCCTGTGGCTCCTTCATCATTCTGCCAATCGTGATTATGTGAAGCGAAATTCATCTCATGCATCTTCACACTTGGAGCGGTAGGTCCTAGCTTTTTGATTTCTCCTTTAATTATTACTTTACCCGCTTTTAGCACTAGAGCTCTTACTTTACCATTAGTTCCACTAAGAATGCATCCCTTTATTTCATTTCCCCATTCTTGAATATAATCTTGTAATAACATTGCGCCCCAAGAATGACCTATCATAAATAGAGGAAGAGTAGGATATTCCTTCTTGATTAAGTTAGATAATTCATGAATATCATTAACTACACCGTTCCATCCATTGGGTCCTAAAACTCCTGCATGCCCCTCTAAAGTTGCTTCGGTTAAATCACCAGCAGTTAAACCATGGCCGCGGGCATCTTGTGCATAACAAAGAAATCCTTCTTTACATAAAGCCTCTGCGATACCTTCATATCTTTTTGCATGTTCTGCTAATCCATGTACAAATTGCACAATAGCTTTCGGAGATGTATCTGGTTCCCATTTATATACAAAAATTTCAATACCATCTTGATCTTTAAAAGTAAATGTTGAAGTTTTCATCATTTTTTCCTTAAATTACTTTTTTTTATAATAATTAATGATTATTTATCTTAAATTTATAATTCTCTACTTAATTTTATTTGCTTAAATTCGATAGGTATTATTCTCTAATTTAACCTTTATTTAAATTGATTCTGGCATTATCAGGTAAATCTATTGATTAGATCATTAAGAAGTTTTGAGGACATAAAATTTTTTTCTTAAACGAAACAGTAGCAGAATCTATAAACTTCTATAAGAGGATAAGGGTTTTGAAAGGGAGACTCCTGCCACCAAGACCTCAATACAAGGTCAGAAATAAAATAGGGGGAGGAGGGCGAAATCAGAGTGTGTTAAGACACACTACCAAAAGACAAAAATCCAGGGCGGTAGCAGGAGTCTTGATTAGAATTTGATGTCATTTTCCCTATTTTATTTGGTTGTTTTATTTCTTTTTTATTTAGATGATATATTTTGTTTGTACCACAATATTGAATGATCATTCATTTTGTGGTTAAATTTCTATCTTATTAATTATATATGTTTTGACCTATTTAAAATAATTGTCTTAAAAATGAATCCTTAGTCAATTTTGTAAGAGAAGAATTTCATTATAGATAGTGTTCGAAAAGAATATTCATTCACCCAATGGTGATAGGAAGATTTCTTTTATTAAATATGAAGCATTTACAAAGACAAAAAGTAGAATATATACAATTGAGATAACAGGGATGACTTCTTCAAATCATATAGTAGGAAAAGAAGAACCAGAATTAAAGGTAGATATAGGGACAATACTTTTTCTAGTTATTGGTTTCTTCGCATCTTGGGGAAATATGTTGATCATCTTCAACGCACCTTATTATATTGAAGTGGTAGCATATCTCTCAATTATCTTGACAACAATGATTCCTGGAATAATCCTTGCTTTGAAAAATCGATATTGGGGATATGGATATCTCACTGGTTTCTCATTATCTGGTATTCCTTTTATGGTAATAATTGATCTATTTATTGGTGGCTATACCTTTGTGACGACGCTGTTTATTTTTATAATTCTATGGTTAATTTTTTGGAAGGCGTGGCGTTCTTTAAGTTCTATCAAAAAGGAACAAGTATAAAGCTCATTAATGAAAAATTTAGATGTCTATCAGTTGTTTACATTTAACACAGAATTTTCCCTCGTTTTTGGCGTTAATTGCACAATTTAAACAATACTGCGCATTACATCGAGGGCATGTATATATTTCTCCATGAATTTTACCTTTATGAAACAGACAAAAATCTTTGGAGATTTCATATGTAGGGGGAAGGCTTGGTGGTGGGGGAATATTTTTATTATCCATATTAATCAGTATTAAGATGTAGTTAAAAGCCTCAAATACGAGGGTAAAATTTTAAAAAAATTGAAGCTATTCATTAATCATCGGGATATCTTCTATTGTAACATTATTTACTCGTGCAAGTGACATAAATTTCTCAGTAATTAAGGAGACGCTTACTTTTCCTTGTTGAAGAGCCTCTCCTATTAAATATGTTTCATAGAAGCATTTTTCTAATTCATAACAAATTCCTGTTGTATGGAGAATATCTTTATTTAATTGAAGATTGTTTAAAATTTCTGAAATTCCCTTTACTACTTCTGGTGAAAATTCCTGTAGTTTTATAAGAATCTTTTTTATCACTTTATTTTCTGTAGGAAAGCAAAAAATTTTGATAACATCTTCTCGCGAGATAAAAATCAATAAATAATAAGGTGAATCATTAATTTCGTTCTGAACTTCCTCGGGAAAAATGGTAGACTTTAGATGTTCTTTAGTTATGATTAACCCATTTGATATTTTATTTTTTTGGGATTCCTCGTTGTTTTTTTCAATCATATCTATCAAATATTGCAAGTAAGTAAAAAGATAATATTTCTAATAAGAATTTTAATTTATTTATATCTTTTTTATTTTTCTTTATATTTTCTTTTCATATAATAATAGTCTTATTTATTTATCAAAAAGTAAAAGAGTTTCTGAATGCAATCGGACTGGGAGGATGTATACTCTAAATAACATAAAGATAACATTTACATTTTAAATAAAAAATAAATAATCCTTTATTGAGAGTAAAAAAGTAATAGAATAAATTATAGAAACATATCCTAAATCAAAATTATGTCGTTCAGGAGAAATAATCAAAATTCTAATAAGACGTTTGGGTTTCCAATTGAAAAAATCAATATCCATGAATCCCGATTTCATGCAATATATTTTTTAGACAATTTAACGGGGGCACTCTTATTAAGCAAAAAATATACTGATAATTCTGAATTTTCTTCAAATGAGGATCTCATAAGCGGTTTTTTAAATGCATTAAATTTATTTATTAAAGAAATCAAATCTCCATCAATAAATGATGAGATACAAGAAATCAATTTTCAAGAAACCAGATTGCTATATGCTAGGAGAGAAAGGTTATTAGTCATAGCTATTACAAAAAAAACAAATCTTCAAATAGAACGTGGCATACTGAACGAAATTGTAAACGATTTTTATAAACGGTTTGAAAATAGTATTAACCAATTTAACGGAATTATTGATCCTCAGATAAAAATGTATAAAAAGAGATTAGAAAACATTAATTTAAATACTTTATATAGATTTGATATACGTTTTTAATTCAATCAGTGTCATTTTTCTTAGCTTCACGTTTTTCTATCTCTTTTTCTATTTTTTCACCGATGCCTCTGATATCTGGCTTTAAGCCCATTCTATGAGAATCTCTTTCTTTCAATTTTTCTTGCATGAATGCTTTTTCACTTATCGATTTTTCAATAGCTTCTCCGGCTGTTTCAAGATCAGGTTTGATATTCAATTTTGAAAGTTCTGATTCCTTTCTTTTCTCTTGCATAAATGCTTTTTCACTTATCGATTTTTTAATTGCTTCTCCGGCTGTTTGAAAATCAGGCTTTAATTCTCTTCTTTTGATTTCACTTTCCCTCTTTTTATCTATTCTAAATGCTTTCTCTGCAACAGTTTTACTTATAGCCTCTCCCGTGGACATGAAATCAGATTGAAGGCTCATACGATGTTGCTCTCGTTCTCTCAACTTTTCTTGCATAAAAGCTTTTTCTCCGATGGATTTTTCTATAGCCTCTCCAGCTTTTTCTAAATCTAAGTTGATCTCTCTCCTTTTAAGATCTATTTCACGTTGTTTATCTATTCTAAATGCCTTTTCTCCGATGCTTTTTTCAATAGCCTCTCCTGTTTTTTCAATATCAAGTTTAAATCCACTCCGTTTAAGATCAGCTTCGCGTTGTTTATCAATTCTAAATGCTTTCTCTGCAACAGTTTTACTTATAGCCTCTCCCGTGGACATGAAATCAGATTGAAGGCTCATACGATGTTGCTCTCGTTCTCTCAACTTTTCTTGCATAAAAGCTTTTTCTCCGATGGATTTCTCAATAGCTTCCCCCGTCTTTTTAATATCAGGTTTGATTTCTAAAAGTTGAGATTTTTTTTCTTTTTTTTTTTCAATTAGAAAGGCTTTATCATCAATAGTTTTACTGATAGCTTCACTTATTTGTTCTCTATCGGGCTTCACATTTAATCTTTGCATATCACTCTCCCGCCTCTTATCTATCATAAATGCTTTCTCATCTATAGATTTACTGATCACTTCTCCTGTTTTTCTAATCTCAGGTTTTAAATCTATTCTTTGTAAATCATCTTCACGTCGTTTTTCTCTTATGAATGCTTTATATTCAATAGATTTTTCAATTACAGCGCTAGTTTCTTCAATTTCAGGTTTTATAGCCATTCTTTCCAAATCTTTCTCTCTCAGTTTCTCTCTTAAAAAACTCTTCTCAGTAATTAGGTCAGAGATTAAATTTTTGCTATCCTCAAATGCTTTCTTTCTATCCTCTTCATATTTTTTTAAATATTCTGCTCTATGTGCTTTTTCTTTTTGATATAGTTCATTAACGATTTTCTTCTGTTTCTCAATCTCTTCTGGCGTTAATTGCTTTTCGTTTTCTTCCAATTTCCTCACTTATGGAAATTATAATGATTTATTTTTAAATATAATATCAAAATTTGTATTTAATAATTTATTTATGCAAGAATTAATAGTGTTTTTTTTTTTAACACTATTTAATAGGAAGAGGTTCAATAGATTCATCAATAAAGGTTTCCATTAAACTTAACATAGTTAATTTCATAGAATACATCTCCATTACTTCTGTTTTTAACTTTAGATATCTTTCAGATTCTGTTGAAATTTCATATTTTTCTATTAAAAAATCATAATATTCTAATAATTCATCTTTAAACTGATTTTGATTTTCAAGAGTAATTAAATTAATTCGGAGCCAATTATCTATGTCGGTTTTAATGGTTTTTTCAATCTCATTATTAAGGGTATATTGGATTTCAATTTCTTTAAGTTTCTTCAAATTTTCAAGATAATTGATATCTTGATACATTGGCTTAAGTAATAGCCCTAAATTAATAATTAATGGCTGAACTTGCAATTTATCTAAAGAATCAGATAATAACCGTACTATTTGTCTCTTTTGAGATAATTGGGCATAATCAATATAATTTTGGATAAATTGCATCAATGAATTTTTTATTAATAATTCATTAAAATCATTTAGTGTGTCTATTTTAATTTCAATTGTTTTTTCGATGCATTGATAAACTGATTCCATAAAGGGTGCTACATCTTTAAACATTGAGAATTTATGAATAAAAAGAAGAATCTTACTAAGAATCTCAATTTTCATATCCTCTGAATCAAAATATGAATCAATCTTATGGTTTAATTTAAATTTTTCATCTGGGATTGACAAAAAGTGTTGTATTTCTAAGTATTTTGATTCATGAATCATTAATTATTTAATTGAATCATTCTATTAATAAGACTTATATTTTTTTTAGACAAAAAAGAAAGAATTATAATATTTTAGGAATGAGTGCTTTTGATCCATGAATTTTAGCACTAATGATTAATTTTAGTGTTTTAAAAGCAGAAATGGGTACTAAATCTAGAATTGGCACTTTTGATAACTTTGAGATGGCGGTTATTGTTTCTGCTAAATTATTACAATTATGGGAGAAATAGACATTTTTCTTTCCAAAAGCTTGTCTAATCTTATTTCCAACCTCTTCAATAGCACAGAATCCCGCAACTAGTCCTTTAGTATATCCTTCTTCTATTAGTTGCTCAACAATATCATCATCAAAACCTTTTCCCATAATTATGAAAAAACCGCCTCTAAATTTTTCATGATAATCAAGAAAAAACACTTGAAGCGTTGTTAACGGATTATTCTTACATCCTTCCCGGCATAGAAGTTCTTTTCCCTTTACTATTTTAACATCTTCAGGAAATTTATCTATTAAATCCCAGTCATATTTCTGTTTGTATTGTGAAATATCTTTTCCATGAATTTGGATATTATTCAAATCACCCTCTCCTAAACCTCTTTCATATGCAATCTTTAAATGGGGGACTTCATTTAACTCTAAACCAAATAATCTTGAACCAACGACATCAACTGCTAACGTATCTCTTCCACCAATTAAAACATTGAAATTCACCACTAATTGATCCTCTAAAATTGTTGGAGGGAAGTGGCCATGGATTGTACCTTCGATGCCATCAATTATTGTAATATCTGGTCTAATTAACTCAAATACATCAATAAATTTCGAATGTAAGTTATAATTATGATCTTTATTTCGATCATCATGTTGAGGAAAACCCCATTGGTTTTTAATTCCAAGTGTTACAACAGCCATCGAGTGTGTTTTAAGTTTAGGTAAGTTAATATATGTAATCGTATCGCGGTTATTTATAATTTTAACAATAGTCTTTGGTAGTTTAAATGTTTTCAAAATGTATCCTTTCTCATCTTCTTGAATGGAGGGTTTTCCTTTAAATGTATAGATCTTTGATTTTTCCTCATCCAAATACACAGGTTTTGCTCCAGTTTCCTTACATATGTTTTTATATTGGGTTGCTCCAAACACTATTCTTGTCATATTTCCTTGCGTTGAATTTTCCATTACATACACTTTTGCTCCTTTCCTCTTAACATATTCAATAACTGCTCTAAGAACTACGGGAGATGTATGAGTGTGCTTTTTAGAATCTATTCCATTAATCTTTATATACACTTCTTTTGAACTTTTTAAAATTGGTCCTGATTTTAATAAATTTGAAAATATCTCGCTTACAGCCTTATCAACACCATTTTTCGTATCAGATATAAAAACTTCTGTCATTTCAATCTTTTAAAACTAGTCTTAATATTAATAATCATGATTGATTATAAAAAGATTTTTTAAAAAATCTTAATATTTCAAAATGAAAAAAATTATAAATTACTAACTATTTTGCTTTTCATAATATTTCATTTTGAAAAAAACTTTCTTATTTATTATCTTTTAACAAAAATGTGGCCAAAAGGATTTAAATTTTTCATAGAATTCTCAGAGAACTTAAAAACGCTTTTCATATTCAATACAGTGAAAGATTTTAAAGATGGTTTAACTTACTACGATTTGAAAAAGTTTGGAAACATACCACATTCGAAGATTTATCGAATGATGAAGGAATTAGCAGAAGAAGGTTTTTTATCAGTAAAAGACGATGTAAGCAAGGATACGGGACGACCTAAGCACCTGTATTTTCTAACTGATAAAGGAGAAAGTAAACTATCAGAACTACGCCAAAATATTAGTAAGATTTTTGAGTTTATTAAGCATAGATTTCCGGAAAGTGGTATAGAATTTGATCACGAGGAATTTCTAAAAGAAGCGACTTTTAGTGTGTGGTCTAGTCCAGTCGAGTACATAATGCAAAAAAATATTCCCAATGAAGAAAAATTGAATGTTCTAACCTATATGGAAAACGATGTGAATGAAATATTGCGAAAAATAAGAAAAGAAAAAGTAAAGTTACAAAAATTAAATACTATGAAATCAGAGGTGTAGAATATTAATGAATTCAATGCGAATGATAGTTAAATATTGGGCAAAATCGAAAAAAGATTTCATTTTTCAATTGTTATTTCTTATATTATCGACGATTTTTTACACATTTACTCCTATATTTATAGGAAGAATGATTGGAGCATTAGTTAATGTTAACGAATTACTAATAAATTTCTTACTCGTGTTAGTTTTCGCACTTTTGGTATATTTTACCAACCGGGCTGGCAGGCTTAAAGGTGCCGAAGTATCGGCAAGAGCTATTTATTATTTACGAACAGATATTAGTAATGCGATATATCGTCAATCTTTTTCGTTTTTTGATAAGACAGAAACGGGTCAATTAATTTCAAGAGCTACAAGCGATATTGAGGAAACTCAAATGATTTTTGGTATGGGATTAATTATGGGATTGCAATCTATTCTTCAATTGGTAGGCGTATTGGTAGGTTTTTTCCTTTTTAGTTTCGAACTATCGATATTATTAATAATTGTATTTGGAGGGTCTCTAACTGTATCTTATTTCATCGCAAAAAAACTAAAACCAATTTTTCTGGAAACTCGCGAAAGTTTTGGCGATTTAACCAGTACAATAAGGGAAAACATCGTTGGGGCTGAGGTTGTTAGGATGTTTAGTACACAAGATAAAGAGCTGCATAAGTTCCAAGAAAGTAATACAAGATTCTACAAGGCTAGCGTTAAATCCGTTAAATTTAACTCTTTGTACATGCCTCTTGTATATGTAGTAATAGGTTTCATGACAATTATTACTTTTTTCCTTGGTGGAATGTGGTTTATTGAGGGTAAAATGGAGTTGAGTGTGATTATTACACTGATATCATATGTAGCGTCTCTAGGCTTCCCCTTAGTGATGTTAGGACAAATTATGTTAATTTATGTACAAGCTGATGCTGCCCTTACGCGCGTGAGGGAGATTATTGAATCTGCACCAGAAATTGAGGATGCTCCTGACGCAGTGCCAATAAAACTAATTAAGGGTGAAATTATTTTTGATAATGTTTCGTTTGGTTACACATCCGAACATAGAATATTAAAGGATGTATCCTTTAAAATTCCGGAAGGAAAGAAATTGGCAATACTGGGAACAACAGGTTCGGGTAAATCAACGATTATAAACTTAATCCCAAGATTTTACGAAATCAATGGGGGCACTATCAAGATCGATGGTATTGGTATAGAAAAGTATGTACTAAAAGATTTACGAAGAAATATTGGGCTAGTCTCCCAAGAAACTTACTTATTTAATAAAAGTATTGCAGAAAATATAGCTTATGGCAAGGAAGATGCAACTTATGAGGATATCGTAGAGGCTGCTAAAATCGCAGAATTACACGATTTTATCGAAAACCTACCAGATGGTTATGATTCAATAGTCGGGGAAAGAGGAACTAGACTGTCTGGAGGACAGAAACAACGATTATCTATTGCCCGAGCTCTAATTGTGAAACCCAAAATCCTAATTTTTGATGATTCTACTAGTTCGGTTGATGTAGAAACTGAATTTAAAATTCAAGAAGCTTTAATGAGAATCATACAAGAAACGACAACTATAATTATAACCCAGCGTATATCAACGATTCGTAATGCAGACATAATACTAATCTTAGATAGAGGTCGGGTAGTTGGATTAGGCAATCATGAAGATTTAATAGAATCGAATGTGTTATACAAACAAATATTTGAGACTCTGTATCAAAAACAAAAATCGAAAGGAGGAGAATATGATGAGCAATAATCGTGAGGATAAAAAAGAAGAACAGGAAATTATTCAACCAAGAGTTGGCATGCACCACGGCCCCCCAATGATGGGTAGTGAAAAATCCAAATTAGAGCACCCGCGGCGTGAATTATGGAAATGGCTTTTTTCATACTTGGGTCGTTATAAGTGGAAATTCATATCCTTTCTAATCTTGTTACTAATCGGAACACTAGTAACATCGGTAAGTCCTATTATTTCAGCAAACATCGTAGACTACGGTATCATAGCAAAAGATACTGTTTATATTATTTTTATGAGTACCATCTACTTCTCTTTACTCGTATTCATGGCGATAGCAACCTATTTTGCGATGTATGGTATGGGAAAAATATCGCAAAATATAACTTATGAAATTAGAAATGACCTCTTCCATAAATTACAAAATATGTCTTTAAGTTATTTTGATAGACGATCATCAGGGGATATAATGTCTATAACAACCAACGATGTAACTCAGTTGAATCAATTAGTCGGAGGCCAATTTGTATCAATTATAACGAGTATTGTTAGTTTGATTCTTACAATCTTCATAATGTTTTTCCTCAATCCATATCTAGCTCTGCTTTCTTTAGTGATTTTTCCAGTATTCTTTTTATTCACATTTATCTTTAGAAAAGTAGCAATGGGCCTTTTTAAGGAATCAAGAAAAACAATTGGTAAAGTAACCTCCTCAATCCAAGAAAATATTGCAGGAGCAAAGGTTGTTCAAGCTTATGGACAAGAAAAGAAGGCTTCTACTGAGTTTGACGAAGCAAATACAGCTAATTATAACGCAATGATGAAAATAAGGAGATTTATGGCAACTATCTTTCCTCTAATTAACCTTGTTACATCACTACTCACCGCAGGTATTCTATTAGCTGGAGGGTTTACTGTCTTAGGAAATGTTTCTGTTTTTGGTATTACAGTTACAGTAGGAGTTCTAAGTGCATATATTGGTATTCTGGGTCAATTCTTTAGACCTTTTATGACATTGATGCAAATTCAGGAAATGATCGCTTCTGCTTTAGCAGCGAGCGATAGAATATTTACGTTACTCGAGGAAAAAGTAGAGATTCCCGACATTGAGAACCCAAAACAGCTTGAAAATATTATTGGTGAGATAAGATTTGATTCAGTGAATTTTGGTTATATTTTGAAAAATGGAGTAGATATTAATGGAAAATCTGAATTAACTCAAATTGAGCCTAAAGTTACACGACCAATAGAAATTTCAGGCCCTCCAGGTATGCCAGATAATCCAATGATGAAACAAATGATGCAACAAGCAATGGATTTTATGAAGTCACTTCCCGAGCCTTACTCTTCTTTTATGATGAAGAATGTCATGCTCATGCCTCAAAATATTAGACAGAAATTATTTATGAGTCTTATGAGGCAAAATCCTTCTGAAGCTCCTAAGCTAATTGATTCCATTTTAGCCGAATTTAGTTACGCTGTACCAGGCACAGATAATGCTAATAATCATCCGGAATTTATAACTTCCTTTAAAGAAGCTACAACTAAAAGTGAAAGAGATAGTGTATCTGCATTTCCAACTCTACCTCCTGCAGCTATTTTGCAAATGAGTATTTTCCTAGAGAAAAATTTGAAAAGTAAAGCTACAATCCAATCTTCAGGAAGTGAAATGGGCGAAGGGGGAGGAATAATGGGGGGAGGAATGCCACGAATGTCCCCTCAATCAATGGTTAGGATGTTAGCAACTACAAAAATTAATAAAGAGATTTATGAACAACTTCCTAAAATAGTTAGAGATGCAATTGAAGAAGAGAAGACAATTATTCAGCATGAACTATCTAAGGGTTATGTGTTAAAGAACATAGATTTAGAGATTCCTCCGGGTAAGACTATGGCTATTGTTGGAGAAACGGGCGCTGGCAAAACGACTATAACTAAATTGATTTCTCGATTCTATGACGTAAATGATGGGGAGATTACGCTAGACAATGTAAACATCAGAGAGATCAGTAAGAAAGATCTTCGGAACCTGATTGGTTTAGTGCCACAAGATGCATTTCTTTTTACAGGGACGATTAAAGAAAATTTACTTTATGCGTTCGACAATCCTACACCAGAGATAGAAAAGAAAATGGTTGAAGTGTCGAAATTTCTCGGTTTACATAATTTCATTGAAGCATTGCACAAAAAGTACGATACGAAACTAAAAGAAAATGCCTCTAACATCTCAATTGGACAGCGTCAATTGATAGCTTTTGCTCGAGCGTTAATCATGGATCCAAAGATCTTAATCCTCGACGAAGCAACTTCTTCTGTTGATCCTTATACTGAAACATTGATCCAAGATGCTTTAGATAAAGCTCGAAAGGGTAGAACAACAATTATAATCGCACATAGGCTTTCTACCATTAAAAATGCAGACCACATAATCGTGTTAAGCGCAGATAAAAAAGGGATAGTAGAACAAGGAACTCACGAATCACTGCTCAAATTAGATGGTAAATATAAGCGACTTTTAGAGATGCAACATCGTGAGATTCAGATAAATGATTAGCAATATGTCATGAATTTAATATTGATATCGCGTTTAAATAAAATCTTTATTTTATTTTTCTTTTCTAATTATAGAATTATGTTATGGTAGAAGAGTATGGCTTTTTTAAAGTATAATGGAAAGAAAATCTTTTATGAAATTAAAAATGTAAAGTCTAAAAAAGTAATGATTTTCATTCATGGATCGGGGGGAGATTCTAGCACTTGGAAGAACCAATTAGAGATTGACAATAATTATTGTATTATTGCCTTGGATTTACCGTCTCATGGTAAATCAGATAAATTTGAAAATCTTTCGTTGAATTTGTATGTTGATGTTTTAAAAAATCTTATAGACTCATTAAAGTATGAAACGTTAGTTTTATGTGGTCATTCTTTGGGGGGTGTTATTATTCAATCCTATTATTTTATGTATCCAGAAGTAATAAATGCATTAATCCTCATGAGTACTGGAGCAAAACTTAGAGTAAGTCCAGCAATATTAGAATCTCTTAAAAAGGATTATGAGTTTTATTTAGAATCTCTAAAATCTGCCGCTTTTTATGATAAGACTTCAAAATTAATAGTAGATAAGTACAAAAACCAATCATCATTAATTGGTTCTGAAGTTACTTACTTTGACTTTAAAATCTGTGATTCATTTGATATGTTCGAAAAGATAAAATTAATCAAAGCTCCTTGCTTAATTATTTGCGGTACAGAGGATAAATTAACTCCGATAAAGTATTCAAAATACTTTCATGACAAAATTCTAAACTCTGAACTGGTGTTAATTGAAGAAGCAGGTCATATGGTAATGTTAGAAAAATATGAAAAAGTTAATAATTCCATAATAAATTTTACTCAAGAATTAAATTAAACTGTTATTATGCCGAGAAGATATACATATGGACCATTTCAGTCGAGAAGACTGGGTTTATCATTAGGAGTAGATGTATTACCACGAGAAAAACTTTGTACCTATGATTGTGTTTATTGTGAAATTGGACCCACTTTACGGTTAGTATCACCAACTTTTAGAATAGAGAATCCCCCATCTCAACATTTTCGGAAAGAAATAAAAGAAATGATGAGTTTATTCCCCAATTTAAACTCAATTACTTTTGGCTACAATGGAGAGCCCACACTTAATAAAAACTTGTTAGAATTCTATAACATTACTTCTGAAGTTCGTTCAGAGATTAAATGGTTTGATAAAGTTCCTTTAATAACACTCTTTACAAATTCAAGTACCATCTTTTTAGCAGAAATAAGAGAGAGAATAAAGAATTTTGATTATGTATTAGCAAAATTAGATGTAGGTACTATGGATGACTTTATAAGGACTAATAGACCAAATGAAGATGTACCAAACATTCAGATCATTATCGATTCATTAAGTGAGTTAAGTGGTTTGATGAAAAATAACAAATTAGTGATACAATGTTTGATTTATAATTCATACCGAAAAGATTTTAATTCGAATAATAATGAAGAAAATATAATTCAATTAGCGCATGCTCTTAAAAAAATAAACCCCGATATCGTTCAGATATATTCTATTGCAAGAATTCCTTCAGAATATTATGTTTATGCAATTATTAATGAACAAAAAAAAAAGATTGTTAAGACTTTAAAAGAGATTATTAATAATGATTCTATGGAAATAAATTATTATTAAGAATTAATTCTATATTCTTATATAATCTAAGGTGGTGATAAAAATACTAAATTATATTATTGGAATCGATATTGGTGGAACGTGGATTCGGGTTGTGTTATGTACTGAGGATTTAGATGAAACAAATATGATTTTTAAAGTAGTAAAGACCCCGAAGGAACATGAGTATTCAATAGTCAATACATTAATATTAATAATTACAGAACTTCTATATGATAATAACGTCAATGAAAATCAAATTATTGGAATAGGATTAGCTTCAGCTGGTCCAATAGATATGGAGAAAGGAGAAATTTTTAATAATGCTAATTTAGGTTTTAAAATAATTCCCTTAAAAGCTCCTCTTGAAGATAAATTTCCAGGAATTCCAATTTATATGATAAATGATTGTAATGCTTCTGTTTTAGGAATACATTATTTCGAAGCAGGTGATGATGAAAAAAACAATCTTGTATATATTACTATGTCAACTGGGATTGGAGGAGGCGTTATTTGCAACAGTAGACTTTTACTCGGGAAGGATGGAAATGCTGCTGAAATAGGGCATGGAGTTGTTGATCCTAATAGCATAATTCAATGTAATTGTGGGGCTCATGGGTGTTGGGAAGTCTATAGTTCAGGTACGGGAATTAGAAATAGAGCCTTAGAACGTATAAAGGATACGAAATTAAGTTCTAGAATTTTAATGATTATGATTGATAATGATATTGAAAAGATTACTACTAAACATATATTTCAAGCAGCTAAGGGAGGAGATAAATTTTCAAAAAGTATCATTAATATGAGTATTTTTTATTCTAAAATTGGAGTTGGGCTTGTTAATAATTTCTATGATTCTTCAACAATATATTTTGGAGGTGCTATTATGCATGACCATGAACTAATCATCCCTGAATTAAAACGACAATTTGAGACCGATCCGATTCAATATACTATAAATCACCCACCAAAAATTAAGGTTACGAAGTATTTAGATGATATTGGTTTAAGAGGTGCATTAGTCTTAGTTAAGTATAAATTAGAAGGAAATCCCATTATTCCTTAAAAAAATTTATAGGAAATGCTATGATTCAAAACAATTTAATCTTTACTTTTAGTGGAATACGCGGATTAATCAATAAAGGATTAAATTTCAAAGTTGCTAAGAAGCTTGGAATCGCTTTTGGTGAATGGTATCCTTATTCAAATAGAGAAATTATCATTGGTAAGGATACAAGACCTAGCAGCACGATATTAGAAAAGGGAATAATCGAGGGTTTATTGTTAAAAAACTTTAAAATAATCAACGTTGGAGTTTGTCCAACCCCTATTATAATTCATACAAAAAATAAATTAAATATTCCGGCAGGAATAATAATAACTGGTTCTCATAACACTGAAGAATGGAATGGAATTAAGCTTATTTCTAAAAATACTTTCTTAGGAAATGAGGATTTATCTGAAATAGCAGAAAGATTAAAAATTATCAGTTTAGATTCCTATCCCGCTATAAAAGATAATATTATTCAAAAAATCCAATATCTAAATCCAATTCCAGAATACCTAAACGATTTATATCGACAAATTGATTATGTGAAAATAAGGAAAAAAAATCATTTGAGAGTGGTAGTTGATACAGGAGCAGGTGCAGGAAAATATGCAACCCCCCAACTTCTAAGGGAACTAGGATGTGAGGTTAAGGTTATTAATAATGACTTATATGTTAATAATGCATTCCCACGAGCCATAGAACCGGTAAAGAGTAATTTAACAGATTTAATTATGGAAGTGTGGCAAGGTAAATATGATGTGGGATTTGCTCATGATAGTGATGCGGATAGGCTGGCTATTATTGGAGAGAATGGTATATGCTACCCTGAGGATGTAGGTTTAGCCCTTATAACTGAGTATTTTTTGAATAAATATGCTAAAGACTTTGATGAAATAATATTCATTACTAATTTGGCCTCATCTCTTATGTTTGAAGTTCTTGCAGAGAGATACGGAGCAAAACTCATACGAACTCCGATTGGAGAAAAATTTTTAGTCGAAAAAATATCAATTTTAATGAATGAAAAAGGAGACAGTGCTAAGAACTGCTTAATACTTGGAGGCGAGGGATCCTGCGGAGGGCTCATCTTTCCAGACTTTAACCCAACAAGAGATGCTACACTCGCCATAGCTATGATAATCGAGATATTAGTTGATACTAATCAAAAAATTTCAGAATTAGTGAAGCAATTACCTAAATATCATTCATATAGAAGTGTAATACCTATTGAAAATCGAGATTTTAAGGATATAATTAGTGAAACGATGAAAGAGTTGATTGAAGAGGGTGAAGAGATCAATCATGTCAACAATGATCTCAGATTTGGAGAAGGAAAAGAATGGTTTGTATTAATTCATCCATCAAATACAGAACCAATAATTAGAGTAATTAGTGAAGCAAAAATTGATTCTTTAGCCAGATTGTATTGTGAAGCAACAGCAGAATTAATTAAGTATGTAATTTCAAGATTATAATTAACACAATACCGTTTAAATTTTAATAGAAAAATTAGTAATTTTAATATCTCTATTGCATTCCTATTTTTTGATCTACTGAAATTAATGTTATAGTTTTCCCATTTATTTCCCATCTATTTCATTTCCATGGCAATTACAAACACTAGATTTATAAATTAAACTGTAATATAGAATTATATTAAACATATTTGTTGATAATGTTATGGTAGTTAAAAGCAATAGATGGATGGATTTTTGTATGAATGATATATTGGTTCATAGTCCATCTGCTATTCAACCAAATACCATAACTTCGATGTTTATTGGTTATATTGTAAAAATCCCAATAACATTGAATTTATAAATGCAATAATACACTAACCCTCTTCTTAACTTCGCATACCTCTTTTATCTTCTTGTTTAAACAGATCTTTACCTTTAAGCTTTTGTATCTTTTTAATACCTTCAATCCATTAATTCGAAACCATAATCTATGTTTAATAAAGCAAATTGATAGAAATTAAAAATATTAGATGAAAAATATGTCAGAATTAGAGAAATATACTGGAGAAAGAATAATTCAATCTCCAATAGAGGAAAAAGGTTTGAAAGTCAATTGGAAACTAAATATATGGAAATCATATTTATTTAATTTTTTCATGGGTTTTCATATGATATCGGGAGTTCTTTTACCGTTTTTTCTTACATGGGGTAAATTAACGTTTGTTGAAATCATGCTGCTTCAAAGTTATTTTACCTTAATGATATTAGTATTAGAGATTCCTTGCGGAGCAATAGCAGACTATATCAGTAGAAGGTTTTCACTAATTTTGGGAGCGCTAACGACAGCAATGGCTGTACTAGTCTATGGGAGTTATTCAAATATCTTTGTGTTTATGATAGGAGAAACTCTCTTTGCATTGGGAAATTCTTTAATATCAGGTACAGATCAAGCGTTTTTATATGATACTTTAAAGAAAATGGACAAAAGTGGCGAACTTTCAAAAGTTGTAGCACGAAATAGGAGTTATATGTTATTAGGAATAACATTGTCTGCACCACTAGGAAGTCTAATTGGAAGTGTCCTTTCTTTAAATTTAGTGATGACATTTATGTTTATACCATTCATTTTAGCGACGATGATATCAATTACCTTAAAAGAACCACTGAATGAGGAAAAAAATTCGCAATCAGAAAAATATCTATATATCATAAAAACAGGATTTAAAGAGTTAAAAAATAACAAAATTCTAAGGATATTAGCTCTTGATCTCATAATAACTGAATCAATGATATTTTTCTTAATATGGACATATCAGGTGTATCTTGAAAAACTGTTTTTTCCATTAGAATTCTTTGGATTTGTATCTGCTTCCATGACTATGATGCAACTTTTTTTCGCAAACATCGTTAATAACATTAAAAACCGATTTAAAAATAAACGCAGATTCCTACAAATTTATACTTTCATTCCAGGTTTAGGCTTTATATTTATGGCGGTAATACACTTTACTCCAGTTAGTATAGCTTTAATTCTGATAGTTATCGGATTTGGCTTCACACGAAATATTATTTTCGTACATGGAATAAACAAACAAATAGAATCTAGAAACAGAGCAACAGTTATAAGCACTATTAACATGATCACAAGCTTAACGAGAACGATATGCTACCCATTAATTGGAAATTTAGTAATGATTAATTTAAGTGCAACTTTTATCATATTAGGATTAATTGTACTAATTGCTGCGATATTTACAAGAGTAAAACATGAATTTCTTTAACCAGAAGAAATATTAACTCCTTTTTTTTAAATTAACTTATTTAATTCTTTAATAATGGTTTGAGCGACACTAGGTCCAACCACCTGAGAAATTTCTTCTAGGGAAGCTTTTTTAATATTTGCTACACTTCCAAAATGAGTTAGCAATTTATTTCTATAAACAGGTCCTATACCTTTTATGTTATCTAAAACTGAACCTGTAATTCTTTTCAATCTTTGCTTTTTATGTAATTTAACAGCAAAACGATGAGCCTCATCTCTAACTCTCTGAAATAACTCTAATAAGGGAGAATTATTAGGTAAAACAATTGGTTCTTTTTGGTTTGGTATATATATTTCTTCAAATTTTTTCGCTAAACCAAAAATTGGTATCCCATCAAGACCTAGTTCTCTTAACACTGAAATTCCTGCATTAAGTTGCCCTTTACCTCCGTCTACGAGGATTAGATCTGGAAGTTCATAATTTTTTTCTAAGAGCATTGAATAACGCCTTTTTATCACTTCCTTCATCATGGCTACATCATCAGGCGATGCTTTAGAACGGATTTTAAAATGTCTGTAATATTTATTATAAGGTTTTCCCTCAAGGAAATATACCATTGACCCCGTTGCGTCTTTTCCTTCAATATTTGAAATATCAAAACCTTCGATTATTCGTGGGACATTAGGGAGATTTAGTAATGTCTTTGCTTCCTCCAATGCAATCCTTAACTTATCCTCACTTTTCTTTTTAATCTCATCCATTTCAATTGTTTGATTCACCATTACTTTTGCATTTTTATTTGCGATTCTTAATAATCCGGATTCAATTTCTAGCGGCGTTCTTATGCGGATAACTGGATTAGACTCTTTAAGAATTTGCGATACAACTTCGATTTCTTCAAATATTTCTGGTAAAATGATGGTATCGGGTAAATTTTGTTTCATATTTTGATAAAACTGTTGAATTATAGAAGATAAGGTCTCACTTTTTAGATAGATTTTTCCTTTTAAAGTAATGACAAAAGAACTTCTGTTAGAAATTCTTCCTTCTCGAATATGAATTATAATAATTGCAAGGTATCTTTGATTTTTATCATTATAATAGCCGATAATATCTTTATTTTCACCTGTATCTAATAAAACATTCTGAGTTGATATAGAGTGCTCTATTGCTTGTAACTTATCTCTCCAGAACGCAGCAACTTCAAAGTCTAAAGTGTTTGCAGCATTTGCCATTTTATTCTTAATTTGATGTTTCAATTGCGTAGTTTCGCCTTTCAAAAAGAGTTCTATTTTTTTAATATTTTCAATATAATCATCATTGCTGATAGCTCCAATACAAGGGCCTGGACAAAGTTTTAATTGATAGTATAAGCAAGGTCTTGTCTTCTGTTTAACTTTCTTTTTACATGAACAATAGGGAAATAATTTCCTTAAATCTCGTAAGATTCTGATAATTTCTTTTTTGTCTGTATAGGGGCCAAGAAACAAATTATCTCTGGAATATTTTTCTGGATCGCGGATCACCCTAATACGAGGATATTCTTCGGAATAAAATATGGCAACCCAGGGATAAGTCTTAGAATCTCGCATAATTACATTGAATCGAGGTTGGTGTTTTTTGATTTGTATGTTTTCAAGAATCGATGCTTCTTTCTCATTTTCTGTAACGATGAATTCTAACCGTACAATATTATTAACTAGTTCTCGTATTTTCTCTTCATAAAAGGGATCATTATAGCTTGTTTTCAAGAAGTACTGATTTACTCGCTTCCGAAGATTCTTAGCTTTTCCAATGTAAATGATTTTGTTGTCACTATCAATAAATAAATAAACGCCTGGCTCATTTGGCAAACTTTTCCTTTGAAACTCTAAATCTGACATCTACCTTACAAGTTTAGAAAATAACGTTTAATTTTAGTCAAAAATTGAATAAAACCTAATAATAGAATAGTCTAGATTACATTTATTATGAAAGAGATAAATATTTAATTGTTATAGTGATTAAATAAAAGTTAATAAATCAATCTCAAATATTTGAATAAACTAAAAAAAAGTAGTATATAAAAAGAATTATGAGATCAGTGAAACTCTGCCCGAAATGTAAGCAAGCAAAATTAAAACCCGCTATGAATGTTAGTGGATGGTTGGCTCCAAACCTACTTGAATGTACCAATTGCAATTATATTGGTGCTTTTTATATTGAAGTAGATGCTGATGAATTTGAGAAGATTAAAGAAGGGATATTCAATGGTCAGAATGAAGATAAAAATTCAAGCACTCATCAAATATAATTTCTTTGAATGTTTATAACCAAAAATAAATTGAAGTAAGTGATTAGTATGGAACAATTGTTAAATGATTCAAGAAAAATAAAATCATTAGAAATTCAAGGCGCTACAAATGTTGCAATAAGCGCAATTAATTTTTTATGCGAATATGCGAATAGAATCAATAAAGATTTAAAGATAGATGAAATTATTAATAGATTATATGAAGCAAGGGATATATTATTTCAAACTCGTGATACTGAGCCAGCAATGAGAAACGGTCTTAATTTTATTATGAATCGATTAGAAAAGCAAAAAGAGGGTCTAAAAATCAATAAAATTTTAGACATAATCTCAGATTGTAAAGAGGAATATAAAGAAATGGTTAATACCGCTAAAAAAAAAATTGCTGAGATTGGGGCAAGGAGATTTCCAGAACCAGAAAATAGTAAACAATTTGTTGTTATGACTCATTGTCA
>CAYUTF010000031.1:0-2296 GCA_964447495.1 uncultured archaeon | reverse complement strand
CGTATTGCTTTTGCCCCTGAAAAAGTCCCGTCAGGATGCCCATGGCATCCTCCTCCAAATTGAAAAACCATATCAATTCCCAATATTTCAATAAGTTGAGGTATATGTAAGGGACTTAAACCACCTGATGCAACAGGTAAAATTGGTTTGATGATTTCCCAATCTTGATCTAGCATCGTTTTGTTATTCCCTTTAATTTGGGATTGAGTTATGACTTGATTAGTCTCTATAACTTCTTTCTTCGGACCTTCCATCTTCCCTATAACTGTTCCTGTATGTAGCTGATCCATTCCGATTAACCTCATTATTTTTGCTAAAGCCAACATTGTCATACCATGTTCTTTATTTCGGGTAAGTGCGGCGTGCATCGCTCTATGGGCATGGATCACTATATTTTTATCATCTAAATAGTCGCGAATTTCTTGTAAAGCAGAAAACCCTACAGTTAATATATCAACCATTACATATTCTCCACCTAAATCATGAACATAATCAGCTCGTTTTTTCATAGTACTTATTTGTGCGGTGATGTTTGGCATGTAAATTTTCTTTTCTCCTGTTTCTTGTTCTGCTTTATCCCTTTGTTTTAGCGTTTTAATGATTCTTTTTTCAAAATTATTAAATACCATACTCGTCAGGTTTTCATCATCTTTTACAATATCAAGCCCTCCTAACCAAGCTTGTTTACAAACTATTGCATGTTCTTCTTCATTTAATCCTACTTTTGGTTTCACTATAGTGCCCAATAATGGTCTCTTCTGAACACCCAATAGTGTTTTAATGCCATTTATACCAAACTTAGGACCTTTGTAGTGCCTAATAATACTTTTTGGAAATGTAATATCAATTAAACGTAAATTATTCAAGACTTTCATTCCATAGATATTTCCCGCAATTGCACTTAAAATTTGAGGCATATTTTCTGCCTCAAATAATTCTTCTGTATAGGCTATTTTAATTATTTGACTTTTTGCATCAATAGAGAAAATAGAGGGTTTAAGATGATTAGCAATATCAGCGGATAGTGTGGCAATCTCTGTCCAGGTACCTATTGAACTTTCTTTCGCGATCTCTTCACATGCTTGTTCTAAACTCTTACATTCTGGTGCTTTATCAACATAATACATAACGATGAGATCCTTTTCAGTAGGTTTATATTCCAAATTTAAATAGTCTACCATAATTTTCACCTAATACCTTACTTTCATTTAATCATAAAATAGAAATTAAAAGTATAAATTGTTTATGATTAAAGTCAAAAGAATTAGAAAACCACAAAAATTTTATAATATTCTAGATTTTCTTATTAAGTGAATAATTGATGAGTAAAGGAGATTCTAAAAGTATTATATTGGATATCAAGGATTTGATTAACTTTGGAAAAGAACAGTATGTTGCCGAGCTAATGCGATTTCTTGCTGAAATTCTACCACAAATTGATATTAAGAGAAACGCAAATGAACTTGAAATAACGATGCCAGAAAATTTATCAAAAAGAGTCATTAGACTGAGAATTAGAAAATTTCTGCATCAGAATGGTCTTTATGATGATTTTCGTCCGATTTCAATTAACATATCAGATAAGGTTGGTTATAGGATAAAACAAAAGAAACGTGTTGAAATTTCTTATTATTAAATTTATTATAAAAAAATTATAAAATTCTTTGTTCACTATATTTTTTTGTGCTTTTTCAACAAATAAAGATAAATTCACTTGATGATTTGTTACGATGTATTTCGTTATCCAGTTTATTAGAAGTATCGGGATGGCCTAAACCAGGGAATGTACACAGAACAAAAAATTTCCTAACCACTCGATACGAACATTTTTTAGCTGGAATTGCAGCAATTCAACCTGATTTTTATGATTTCTGTAAACTAATTTATCAAAATGTATCTAAGAATAATTTGAATTTTAAATTTATTGGTCTTGGTCAACTATTCCAAAAAGCATCCATGTCTATGATGGAGTGGCAGAACGGAGGGAACGTTATTCTTGGACATATTTTAATCTTAGCTCCTCTCGCTGCGGCAACAGTATTATGTATAAAAGAAAAAAAAAAATCTTTTATTGACTTTAAATATTATTTGAATAAAATTATAGAGGATGGAACTGTTAAAGATACTATTCTACTTTATAAAGCAATAAAACGGTGCAATCCAGGGGGATTAGGTAAAGGAAGAGAATATGACATAACTGATAAAAAATCTATTAACAACATTCAAAGAGATGGGATTTCATTAAAGCAAATTTTTGATATATCAAAACATTATGATTTAATAAGTAATGAGTATT
>CAYUTF010000030.1:30399-31771 GCA_964447495.1 uncultured archaeon | reverse complement strand
TATCGAAGGTAAACCTGCAACGAAAGCTCGTCCAGATGCAGAGCTCCCAAAGTAAGACAGTTGAAAATTGGAATGTTAAAATTGTTATAAAAATAATGAGATTGATGTATTTTTGCCCAAATCTCAACATGCTTTAGATATATCAATGATATTTTACCTATAATATTATTTCATTTTAAGTTTTATTTCTTTTTAGTGTTTAACTCTTTGAGCAAATTTTTTCGAAAAATTTTTTGTAAATGCATTCCTTTTTTTTATGGTATGAAATGTCCGAAAAAGTCGAAGATCGAATAATAGAATTAGAAGAACGATTGGCTTCCACCAAGGTAAACAAGGCAACACAGAAAAGTATTAATTTCATTAAAGCACAACTAGCTAAACTGCGCGAAGATTTGATTCGCATTGCAAGTTCTAAAAAGGGTGGAGGTAGTGGGTTCGGTATTAAAAAAACAGGCGATGCTCAAGTGGCATTCATTGGATTTCCTTCAGTTGGGAAATCTTCTTTATTAAATTTGCTAACTGAAGGTAATACTCATTCTAAAGTGGCAGCATATGATTTTACGACTGTTACAGCCATACCTGGTATGATGAATATCGAAGATGCGAAAATTCAGCTTATTGATTTACCTGGAATAATTTTGGGTGCTGCTGCTGGTAAAGGGCGAGGAAAGCAAGTATTAGCAGCAGTACGTTCGGCAGAGTTAGTGTTAATAATAATTTGTTTTCGTTCTGATGGGAAGATCAATCTTTCTGATTTGAAAACTATTAGAATGGAGTTGAATAACGCAGGAATAAGGTTAAATACAAGACCACCTAGTATTGTTATTAAAGAGCGTACTCGTGGTGGAATTCATTTTACTTACAAAGGTCGCCAACTCATGGATGCCGATGAAGTTAAATCTCTAATGAATGAACTAAAAATCCGGAACGCAGGAGTTTATTTCGCTGAACCAGATATTACACCAGACCAATTAATAGATTACGTATTTAGAAATCGTATCTACACAAGAGAATTTGTAGTAATTAATAAATCAGATTTAATGAAAGAAAAAATTCCTGATACCGTCATTACAAAGGCAATTGGTCACGAACATTGGGTTATGATATCCGTTAAAACTGAAGAAAATATAAAAACACTTAAGCATAATATCTTCACGGAGCTGAATTTAATACGAGTGTTTTTAAAGCCACCAAGAAAGGAAGCTCATATGGATGAGCCAATAATACTCCACCGTGGCGATACTATAGAAAAACTCTGTCGTAAAATTCACAAACGATTTATAAGCGATTATCGCTACTCTTTAGTATGGGGTAAATCTGCTAAACACCCTGGTCAAAAGTTTGATAACCTCGATCACGTAATTGAGGATGG